>JASIEN010000250.1 GCA_030045935.1 Candidatus Sulfotelmatobacter sp. | reverse complement strand
GAGAAGGCACTGCTCGCAGCCGGGTTTCCCCACGCCTACATTTTCCGGCCCGCGCGGTTCTCGAAAATCGTGACATCCATGGCATCAAGTCGCTCAACCCTCCTACTGGCTACCGAAAAGAAAAGGAGCTACCCGACTTCCCCGATCGGAATAGCCCCTCTCCCTACTCATTCCGTTAATCTGCTCCCACCTCGTTGCCCATCGGGCCGGAGCTGTTTGCATACTGCGCCGAAAAGGCAAAAAGCTCCATGGAGGCGGTCTGAAGTAATATCAATTGATCTGAAGAACGTTAGATTCTTGACAAGCGGCTGAGCCTGCGGAAAAATTGCGCTTATTCGCGAGGGTAGCGCTGTGGCTGAAAAGAAAATTCAGTTTGGAAAGTTCGAACTTGATTTTGACCGCTTCCAGTTGTTTTGCAGCGGCCAGCCTGTCCATCTGGAGGGTCTTCCCTTGCAACTGTTGATGTTCTTAGTCGAACATCAGAGGCAGCTGGTCACGCGCGAACAGATAGCCGACGTGCTCTGGGGGAAAGACGTGTTTGTTGATGTCGAGCAAGGAATCAACACTGCGATCCGAAAAATCCGTATGGTTCTGGAAGACGATTCGAACCAGCCGCAATTTCTGCAGACTGTTGTGGGTCGAGGATATCGTTTTGTAGGTCCCATTGTTTTAGCCGGTTCTGAGGAACGAATTGCCTTTTCACCCGAAGAGTTAGGGAATGCCATTATGGCAGCGGCTGGGCTGGAACCGCGCGCTCCGGACGATCCACAGAATAATGAAGAGTGAATCGCTCATACTGCACGGGGAGCGTTTTAGCAGGCCAATTATCGTTGTAACAATGAAGGAGCCCCGTCTTGACCCGAAAGGTATTCTTTACTTGGCCGATCTGGAAATTGACCCCTTGCGAACCCGACTCGACTTCTTGCTAGGAAAACGAGCCCGATGACCTTACTTTTGCAAGACTTTTGCGAGAGATCCCTCTGAGCTGGGCCGAACAAGGCCCATATTGTGGACGGTGAGCCACATCGTTCGCTCGCCAAAACCCCGCCCAAGAGAAGAACGGAGGGCGCGTCAAGAATTGACGGCGTATTCGTTCTGACTGCCACCTTTTTTTCCGAAGCCTTATGAAACGCGAGCGGCCAGATTGTCACTACGTTCATGAAGAGGAATTTTAGGCTCGGTCTGCGGTAGCTGGGGTGAATGCCCATAGAACCGCCGGATCGAGGAAGATGGGATGGCTCTAACGGAATTCCATCCCTTGAGTCGTTTTTGTTTCCGGGCAGTTCCAAACGCCAACTGTTGGTCTGGTCAAAAACATCGCCGTTGTCGTACCTCGGTCGGATGCTTTTGGTGACCAGCAACTGATAGTAGGAGTCCGACCGAGCTTATTCTCGAGGAGTCTCTATCTATGGGAGCTTTTTTTGACAGCAATATCCCCAATGATGCGCACACCTTCATCACCAGCTGCATGGCGGGCCCCGGTGTGTCGGTCGTCGCCTTCACCCCCGGTGGTGGCTGGGTCGTCGTGGCCCCAAACGGCAGCTACTACGCGGAAGGCATTCCTCAGGATTGCTTCACCACACTCGGAAACTTCATCCAAAACGGCTGGACCGTACGATCCATCGCCTTCCCGCCGGCTGGCGGCGACAGCTGGGTGATCGTCGCTGACCAGGGCTACTTCGCCAGCAACATCCCGAACGATTGTTTTCAGATGATCGGGAATTTTTTCAACGGTGGTTCGAAAATTTCCTGTGTTGCCTTCCCGCCCTCTAGTGGCGACTCCTGGGTGATCGTCGCCAACAATGCCATGTTTGCGAGTAACATCGATGACGAATGCTTTCAGACCTTGTGCAATTACACGCAGGGCTCCCGGCGCGCAACTCAGGTAACCTTCGCTCCTAACGGCGGATGGATCATTTATGGTGACGAAGCCTACTTTGCACAAAACCTCGACGCCTCTTGCTTCGCACAAGTCCAGCAGTTTGAAAACGAAAATTCCTTGGTCGGGCACATCGCATTCACGCCCTCAGGCGGATGGTCGGTCATCTGCAACGATCCTCTTCCGCCATCTCCCGATCCGCTCCGCGTCTTCGAGGACTTCTTCCTGCAGGACGCCAATGGCCAATGGCACACGATTTACGATCGCATGAGTTTCTACGGCGTCCCCGGAGCAAGTGTCGCTTTTGTCCAGAACAACACCGTCTCCTGGCGTACATCATACGGTGTATTGCAAACCGGCGGCAGCGAGTACGTGTACACCAACACTGCCTTTCAGGCGGCCTCCATCAGCAAGCCGCACACCTCCATTGGCGTTCAGGTGCTCGCCCAAAACAATTCCATTGCTCTCAGCGACGCCGTCGGCAAAGACACCAGTTGGCCGGTCGCAACGCGATCCTGTGCCCAGGCGGCATGGGCAAATCAGTCGACCATTCAGCTCATCCTGCAGCACATGGGCGGTTTCATCGGCCGGGGCAACACCTATCCGCTTACCTCGTGCTCCGGCTTCACCTCCGGTGGAGGAGGATTCGCAGGTTATCCCAACACTCCTGGGGTCACGCTACCCACTCTCGATCAAATCCTGAGCGGCAGTGCGCCCGCAAACTCCCCGCCGATTGAAATCACCGTTCAGCCCGGTACCTTCTTTTACTCCGGCATGGGCTACGTTGTATTGATGAGGATGCTGCAGGACGTGACCGGCACGGACTTTCGCGACTGGATGCAGCAAAACGTCCTCACGCCGCTGGGCATGACGAACTCCACGTTCGCCCTGAACCTGCCCTCAGCGCTGGCGCGCGCCGCCGTAGGCCACGATACAAACGTCCAACCCATTCCCGGACTTCGAAATCTCTATCCCGAAGCATCGGCAGCGGGGCTGTACACCAACGCTGGGGACCTCTGCCAGACGATCATCATGCTCAACAGCGCCGGCCTCGTCAATGACACCCAAGTGTTGAGCGCCCAACAGGCCGAGGCGATGCTTTCGAACCAACTCGGCATATTTACCAGTGGCCAATCCAACCAGCTGGGATACCTCTTCAATCATAATGGAGAGAATTTCGGCTTTACCGCAGTCATCCAGGGGTATCCCAATCAGGGCACAGGTATGGCAATCATGACCAACCGTGATAACGGTGACGGCAATGCCGGCTCCTTCTACACCGAAGTGATCAATGCCCTGATCCGTGTGTATGCAATACAGACCTGATGCGCCCCCACATAGGCAACACGCAATAGTCGAGCCTTCTATACAGCGGCAGTAGCACTTCCGACTTCGACGAATTCCTCAGGCGAAGACTTGGCAATCAGAAATAAAACCCCTTATGAACCCGGCTTTGCCTTATTCTTCGGTGAATTTCTGCATGAACCTACTTTAATCTGGGTCAGTCAGTTGAGGTTGGTGGTCGTTTGAAAACTCCGCGGGCTGCATTATTGCTCGGCTCCCTGCAGCTTTTTACCTGGGATGCGGGTGGACATTCTGGTTCAGACGGAAGAAGTTGTCGGGATCAAATTGCGTTTTGACCGAGACCATGCGCTCCCATCGTTGCCGGTATGCTTCCGGAACTCTATCCTGCTCGTCGCTACTCATGAAATTTACGTAGACGCCGGGCGTCATTGCTGGCCGCAACTCTTGAAAGAGGGAGCGAACCCAGGAAACGTGCAAGGTATCGGCAGAGGCGTCCCGCCAATGCGCCAACAGGTTCGTAATAAACGGGGCGCTGCGGTCGCCAAATGAGGTTTCATCCGCTGCGACCTGCCCGGCCGCCCCGCCGAGAAAAGTCAGTTCGATTTGTGTTTCTGCGGAGGGAATTGTGGCAAGCGCTTCCAGGAAGTGGTCAATTGTCACGTCATCAAGATAATGAAAATAGCCCGACTTCGTGTAGTAACGGTGGCCATGCGGAAAGTCAGAATCGGCCACCGTCTGCAAATGCAAGAAAGACACGGTCTGCCTGCCCATCGAATCCGGGTGACATAAGGAAAAGGCTGGCTCAAAGTAGCGCTGAGCATCTTCTGCGGCGCCAGTCCACACCAAAGAACTGCCCGCCACAGGTTTCCCGCGAAGTTCCGCCGGGACTCTTTGCTTATGCGGGGCGAGGCGAAGATCAAGATTCCATTTCAGGTCGAAGGGAGCGTCGGCCATAAAGTCCCGCCAGCGCTCAAGAAGCGGGCGGATTTGTGCTTCAGCAGTGAGCCCCTCCGCGAGCACAACCGACTTCAGCGGATGCAGTTTCAGCTTAAATTCGGTCACCACTCCGAAGTTTCCACCGCCGCCGCGAAGGGCCCAGAACAAATCCGGATTCTCCTTCGCATGGGCACGAACAACGGAACCGTCAGCGGTGACGAGAGTAAAAGCTTCGACATTGTCGCAGGACAAACCGAATCGACGGGTGAGCCATCCTGTGCCCCCGCCAAGGATAAGTCCAGAAGCGCCCGTATGAGAGACAACTCCCGAGGGAAAAACCAACCCCGCCTTCTGCGTGGCGGCATCGATCGATCCCAGCAGACAACCTCCGGCAACGCGGGCCCGGCGCGCCTCGCGATCAACTGTTACCCCGCGCATTCTCGACAGGTCAATTACTAAGCCACCGCCGCAAGTGCTGAAGCCTGCGAGGCTATGCCCTCCACAGCGAACGGCAGTAAGGATGCGAGTGTCGGTTGCGATCCGGATTGCTGTTTGGACATCGCTGACATCGACACAACGTGCGATCAGGCCGGGCTTCTGGGCCACCATGCCATTCCAGATGGTCCGCGCGTCTTCGTACTCTCGATCGCTAGGACGCAAAAGATCGCCTTTGAACTGACGCCGAAGAGCGGAATAAATCTCCCGGCATGCCCGGCCTCGTTCGCGAGTGTCGGGCGAAGGTGTACTTTCACTCAGCATGAGTTTTCCGAAAACAACCTGCCTGGTGATTTCCTCTGGGATCTGCGAAAGTAAAAAGTGATCAACGCCAGAAAAACACAAAATGCCGGGACCGACCACTGCAACCCGTCCACGAAAAAGGTCGTCAGCGAGATTGCAACCAGCAAGACAATGCCAACAAAAGTAAAAATCGGATGCGCTGGCAAGCGCATAGGCAAACTTGAAAGCCGGTCCCGAGCTACGGTTTTCCGAAAACGAAGGTGGCTGCTGAGAATCACCAGCCATACGAAAAGCATTCCGGCGACCGCAGTTCCATAGAGCATCAGAAAAGCGTTCTTCGGCGCGAAGACAGCCAGCAGAATGGCGGCGAGAATTCCTGCGGTCGAAGCCAGCAGGGCGCGATGCGGCACCCCGTTGCCGCTCACCATGCCCATCCAGCTTGGCCCGTAGCCCTCGCGTCCAAGAGAGAACAGCATTCGAGTTGAGAGATACAGGTTGGTGTTAACGCTTGAGAGTGCTGCCGTGAGCACGACGAAATTCATGACCGCAGCGGCAAATGGTACATGGGCTGCCGAGAATGCGGTGACGAAGGGGCTGCCGGAAAGCCCCGACGCGCTGGTGCTCTGGTTCCACGGAACCATGGCAACCATAATCGCAACCGCCAGCACATAAAAGAGGATGAGCCGCCAGACGATATTCCGCATGGCTCGCGGTATGGTTACTTCGGGCCGTTCGGCTTCGCCTGCGGTCACAGCGATGACCTCGACGCCCATATAACTCGTGATTGTGATGGTGAGCGAAAACCACACTCCTTTCCAGCCCGCCGGGAGGAAACCGCCATGTTGAGTCAGGTTAGCCCATGCGGTTGTGCCGTGAGATCCGTTACCGAAAATTAAAAAAATTCCGACCATTATGAAGACTACGATCGCTGTTACCTTGATCATGGCAAACCAGTATTCAAACTCGCCGAGGCGATTGACCTGCATGGAATTGAGCGCCACCATTGCGGCGGAAACCAGCACGACCCAGATCCATTGCGGAACACTCGGAAACCAGTAAGAAATGTATATGCCCGCGGCCGTGACTTCGGCACCAATGGCGATGATCTGTGCGGCGCCGTAAGTGGTGCGAACGGAAAATCCGGCCCAGGAGTTGAGGTAGGTCTCGGCATACACTCCGAATGCGCCTGCGACCGGATGCACGACGGCCATCTCGGCCAGTACATAGGACATGATCAATGCAATGCCAGCCCCCAACAGGTAAGACAAAATGACAGCAGGGCCGGCCAATCGAATGGTGACGCCGCTTCCGAGGAACAGACCGACACCGATCGCGCCGCCAATCGCCATCATCGTGAGCTGCCTTTGGCTCAGTCGGCGATGCAAGCCCTCGGCATTATTCGGGGTAGCGATTTCTGGGAAGAGAGCGCTGCCCGCCCCCGGACCTTGTTGATCAGTCATAGCGGGCAACATTCGCAGGGGCAACAGCCAGAAGATGAATATTCTTCTCGAGAACTTCAACGACGGCGTTGATGTCGTCGAGAGTGTTGTAGATGTGAAACGATATCCGCAGGCCGTCGAAGCGATTGGATGCAACGATTCCACTTTGCGCCAGCGCTTGCACCAAGCGGCCGGAGTCGTTGCTCTGCAACACGATGAGCGGGCCGGCAGTCTCGACCGGAGTCTTAGCAAGAATACCCAGCTCGCGAACACGGTTCGAAAGCGCATGTGCAAGTTTCTCCACGTGACCGGCTACGTGTTCCATGCCGATTTCTTCGAGCATCTGGAAGCAAGGCAGCGCCCCATACACATTGGGCACAGAAGGAGAACCCGATTCGAATCTTCGCGCCGTCGGCGATAGTTCGAACTGTTGTGGATCGTAGGCAAACGGATTCGCCTGCCCAAACCATCCAGTCACCGTCGGCGCTAGCGACGGGATCAGTTCTTTGCGAACGTAAAGGAACGCGAGGCCGGGAGGGCCAAGGAGATATTTGAGGGTTCCGGTCACATAGAAATCGAGGTTCATGGCTTTTACGTCGACCGGGCGCGTACCGCAGTCCTGGTAATCATCGAGCATAACCAGAGCCCCGGCGCAGTGCGCCATTTGTGTGACGGTGTTTACGTCCGTACGAAATCCGTTCTTAAAACATACGTGCGTAAGGGGGACGATGAGAGTGTTAGGGTCAATGAGCTCTTCGTACGCGGCTGCTGGGATGGAATTGCCTTCGGCCTTCGCAAATTGCACATCGGCCCCTCGAGCCCGCTGTGCGAGCCAGACTTGGCCCATGGTAGGAAACTCGAATTCACCCATGACGACCTTGCTGCGTGCATTGAAATTCAATGCGCTGGCGATCCCGTTGACGCCCGCTGAAACGCTGGTGACTATGGCAACCTCGTCAGGGCTGGAGTGAATGAATTCGGCAAATGCAGTTCGGGCGGCCTCGTAGCGCTCGACCCAGGTTTCCCAGGGCGAACCTTGCTCGTGCCAAGTCGAGATGAACTCATTGATTCCGTTTTCAACCGCATCGGACAGAGCACCCTGCGAACAGCTGTTGAGATAAATTTTGCTCTGGAAAATTTTGAAGCGCGAGCGCATCTCGCGAACCTGCTTGTCGGTTAACATGAGCGTGTAATTTCGGCCAGGACGTTGCCGAACTGGCGCACTTCATCCTGCGTATTGTAGTGCACGAGGGAGGCGCGAACCGCGCCGCTCTCTTGGCTAAGCGCCAGCCGCTTCATCAGGCGAGGCGCGTACATGTGGCCGTCACGCACGGCAATGCCTCTTCTGGCAAGTTCTTCGGTGACTTTCGACGGCGGGATTCCTGGAAGATTGAAACATAGTGTGGGAACCCGCTGTTCGATCCGATCTGTATCGGCGACGCCATACACTGTACCTCCGCACTGACGCAAGACATCCAGCATTTCGAGGCAAAGCTCCTGCTCGTAAGCTCGAATCGCGGTCAGTGCTTTTTCTAGCGCCGTCCGCCGCGAAAGTGGCGCACTTTCCGCGCCGAGACTGTTACCCAGCTCCTCCAGATATCGCACGGCGGCAGCCATGCCCGCGACATTCTCGTAGATGAATGTTCCGGCTTCGATCTTTCCCGGCGGCTCATCCGGGATGAAATCCTCGCGAAAAGTAGGGAGGGCTTTCAGCAGATGCAGGCGGCCCCAAAGGAATCCCATATGAGGAGCAAATATCTTGTAGCCGGAACACACCAGATAATCACAATCAAAGGCCTGTACATCGATCAGTCCGTGCGGACCGTAGTGCACAGCATCAACGAAAACTTCAGCGCCGGCCTGATGCACGACTTTTGCGGCAGCAGCAACGTCCACGATGGAGCCGATGGCATTTGAAGTGAGGGTGCAGGCGACGAGGCGTGTCTTCGAGGAGAGCAGCGGAACAAGATCATCCACATGCAAGAGGCCGTCCTCCCGCATCTTCCACCACAACAACTTCGCTCCGTTGCGCTCCAATGCCAGCCACGTGGCGATATTAGCTTCATGGTCCATATCGGTGACGACGATTTCATTTCGCGCACCGAGCGTTTGTCCGACGGCTAGGCTAATCAGGCGAATGAAGGAAGTAGCGTTCATACCAAATGCAATTTCGTTGGGATCGCGGGCGTTGAGGAGATCGGCGACACTTTGTCTCGCTCCGGCAATGGTCGCGTCTACTTCGCGGCTTTGCCCATAGCGCCCGCCCCGCTGCACGTTGCACTCGAGCAGATGATGGTTCACAGCATCGAAAACGGTCTGAGGAACCTGCGCGCCAGCGGCGTTGTCAAAGAAAATGAAGTCCGGAGCCCTGTTCAACGCCGGGAAAGCTGCCCGAACGGCTGCAATGGGAAAGCTCGCCGCCTCCGTGGGGCTCTCTGAATTAAGAATGCCTTTCGCCTGCAAGACCTGCTCCTGACGGTTTTGAATAGGCAGCCCCTTGCCGCCGTGGGCTAGAATATCTCTTTTTCGTTTTCCGCGTAAAAACCAATGCTACTTCTGCTTGGGGCCTGCGCTACTTATTCATGCGAAAGCAAACATGCCAGTATCTCTAACGAGTTCCAAAGTCATTTTCGACGCTCTGAAGCAGTGTGACGTCCGACTGCTCTCCGCACTGCCGGAGACTTGGCTGGTGCACCTGATTCGAATGGCGGATGACGATCCGGAAACGATTCTGGTGCGCCTGGCAAAAGAAGAAGAAGGTGTTGGCATCTCGGCGGGAGCGCACTTTGCCGGGGTCAAGTCAGCAATGCTGATGCAGAACCACGGTTTTCTCGCGTCCATCAACGGAATCGTGTCTTTCGCCCATCTGTATAAGATTCCGCTGTTGATGTTCGTCACCTATCGCGGCAGTTTTGGCGAGCGTGACCCGTGGCAGACGCAGGGAGGCAACGTTACGGAAGCGCTGTTGCGCGCGCTGGGCATTCCCTACTCCTTCCTTGACAGTATCGAGAATGTAGAGAAGCGCATCCGGCAGGCACAAACGCTTGCTGAAAGCAGTTTGCAACCTGTCGCCCTTCTGCTTACGCGCGACCTGATGTGGGAGGAGTGATGTTGCGCCTCGATTGCCTGCGGGCGGTTTATCCGGAACTCGAAGGATGTTTGGTCGTCACGATTATGGGAGCAACTGCGGCCGAGTTACACTCGCTGGGTCATCGTGCGAATTTCTTTTACCTGCAACATGCCATGGGACTCGCCTCTTCGACCGGATTGGGTTTGGCCCTGTCTCTTCCAGATCAAAAAATAGTCGTGTTTGATGGAGATGGCTCACTGCTGATGAATCTCGGCAGTCTGAGCACGATGGCGCGGTACCGGCCCAAGAACCTGGTCCACGTTGTGTTCGACAATGAGAGCTTGTTATCCGTGGGCGGCTTTCCGACAGCGACCAGCACAGGCACGGATCTGGAAGGAATCGCTCGCGCCGCTGGGATTCCGAAGGTCCTTACGGTGCGTACGGTTGAGGATTTCAAGACGGCCATGAAAAATGCATTTCACGCAACCCAACTGACTACCATCGTTGCCAAAGTCGAAGCGACAGGCCCAGCCGGCTATGTCACCGATCTTTCCTTGGTAGAAAATCGCTTTCAGTTCCGAAGGCATATCCAATCGCTAAAGCGGTCGTGATCCCGCGGCCACTAGGGCGTAACAGTTCGCTCACGCTAGATGATCAGTAAGGAGGCGAATGTCTAAGGTTTTGGCTCAACTTCTTGAAGAACTCGGGAGCGGCCGGCTGCGTGTGGTGGATCTCACCCAGCCGTTGAGTCCGCAGACCCCGCTGCTGCCACTGCCGCCGCAGTTCAACAACACTCCCGCATTCAAGATCTGGGAACTCTCGCACTATGATGAGCGCGGTCCGGCCTGGTACTGGAACGGATTTGAAACCGGCGAGCACACCGGTACTCATTTTGACGCGCCCATACACTGGGTTTCAGGGAAGGATCTCCCTGACAATTCCGTGGACCGCATCTCGCCGAGGAAGTTTATTGGCCCGGCTTGTGTGATCGACATCAGCGTTGAGGCGGCGCGAGACCCGAACTATCTGTTGACTCCAGAGCGCATCCGGCGATGGGAGGACGAGCACGGCCGGATTCCGGTTGGCGCATGGGTTCTGTTGCGGACAGACTGGTCGAAGCGAAAAGATCCGAAGGATTACATCAACGCCACGGAAAATGGCCCACACACGCCAGGATTAACTAAAGAAAGTTCTGCGCTGCTGGCTCAGGAGCGAGACGTGCTGGGTATCGGTGTGGAAACCGTTGGCACCGATGCCGGGCAGGCGTTCACGTTTGACCCCCCATTCCCGAATCACTATCTCATGCACGGCAGCGGTAAGTTTGGGTTAGCCAGCCTTTGCAATCTGGATCAGCTTCCGGCAGCTGGAGCTGTGGTCGTTGCCGCGCCCTTGAAAATCGTGGGAGGCTCCGGCAGTCCTCTGCGGGTTTTTGCAGTTACGCCGTAAGGAGGGTATCGCACAGTAGAGAGACCCGCGCCCGCTTGCTCTTGCTGGCACATCAATCTTTTCGTCCCTGTTAGAATGTTGTGAAGGATCCTTCAGGTTTGGAGTTGGTATATGGCAGCTAATGCTCTGGTTGCGTTTGAACCAAGAAAGACGCCCATTCAAGCGAGGTCGGCGGTCACGGTGGAGTCCATTTCAGAAGCAACGGTCCAGGTATTGCTCAGCCATGGGGCAGAGCGACTGACGACCACGCGGGTCGCCGCGCGTGCCGGAGTCTCGGTGGGCACACTGTATCAGTACTAT
>JASIEN010000249.1 GCA_030045935.1 Candidatus Sulfotelmatobacter sp. | reverse complement strand
GAGGGAAAAAGTTATCTTACGATTGCTTTTGGCTGCACCGGCGGCCAGCACCGGTCAGTGATGATTGCCGAGGAAGTGGGCAAGCGCCTAGACAAAGCGGGATACCGCATGAAGATTGTGCACCGGGATATGCCGAAGTAGAAAAGCCGCTAGTCGTCGGTCGTTAGTCGTTGGCAGGCGTGAAATCGCCACTCACCAAGAGTGCCAACGACCGAAGACCAACGATTAACGACAAATCCCTTGGAAGCGCAGTAAAATGAGGCCTTGCAGCCCACGCTAATGCGTCCGTCCGTAAGCCACAGCGGCCTGCGCGGAGGGGTATGCGCCAACTGAGCAGACTTGTGCGCTACGCACTGCCTTACTGGTGGCAAATTCTGGTCTCAGTGCTTCTGATGGCGGCCGTGGGGGCGCTGGATGCGTTCAAATATCTGCTGGTTCGCCCGGTCTTCGACCGCGTGCTGAATCCTGCCAGCGGCTCGAAGGAAATTCAGCTTTTCACCATTCCTCACACTCATCATGTGATTCTGCTCGAGCAGTTTGTCCCCTCGCGTTTTACGAACGCGTGGACAGCCGTGGCATTTGCTTTGGTCGCATCCACTGTTCTGAAAGGAATTTGCGATTACACGGGCACCTATTTGATAAATCACGCCGGCTTCGGCATGATTACCGACCTGCGCGACGATCTGTATAACGCCATCATGCGCCGTTCGGCGGCGTTCTTTTCGAAGCACGCTACTGGGACGATTCTGTCTGCCACCATTAACGACATCGAGCGTGTGCAGTACGCCATGTCGAGTGTGCTGGCAGAATTCTTACAGCAGTTGTTTACGTTCATCGCGGTGGCTGGCGTGGTTATTGTGCTCGGGGGAAATCTGGCGTGGGTGTTGCTTCTGTTTGTTCCGATCATTATTTATTCGTCCCGGAAGATCGGGTCGCGGGTTCGCAGAACAACCCGCCAGGGGCAGGATAAACTGGCTGAGATTCAGAACATTCTCCATGAAACCATCACCGGCAACCGCATTGTGAAGGCGTTCAATATGGAGAGATGGGAAATCAATCGTTTCCGCGACGCCGCCCGCCGCCTGTTTCGAGCTAACCTGCGCTCGGTGGCAGCCTACGCCATCAGTTCGCCGCTGATGGATATCGTCGGCGTGATCGGGATCTCCATGCTGCTGCTGCTAGGCCGTGACCGCATCGCGCACGGTCAGATGACTCCCGGCATTTTCGTGGCCTTCATCACGGCGGTATTCAGCCTGTACAATCCGGTCCGCAAATTCGCTTTGTTCAACAACAATTTTCAGCAGGCGCTCGGGGCTTCGAGCGAGATTTTCAAGTTCATGGACGTTAAGGACGATGTTCGGGAAAGGCCGCACGCGCGGCGCTTGCCGGCTTTCACGAAAACGGTGAAGTTCGATCATGTGAGCTTTGCCTACGCTGCTGACAGCGATGACGAGTCTCGACCGGTTCTGCACGATATCAACCTGGAAGTGGAACGCGGGGAAGTCGTTGCCATCGTCGGATCGAGCGGATCGGGGAAGAGTACGCTGGTGCATCTGATCCCCCGCTTTTTTGATGTTACGGAGGGGCGGCTGTCGATTGATGGCCACGATGTGCGCGAAGTCACACTGGCTTCTCTGCGCGAGCAAATCGGAATCGTTACGCAAGACACGGTTTTGTTTAACGATACAGTTCGGAACAATATTGCCTACGGCCAACCACATGTGCCACTCAAGGAGGTCGAAGCTGCGGCGCGCGCGGCGCTGGCGCACGACTTCATCAAAGCGCTGCCCGCGGGATACGATGAAGTGATCGGCGAGAGGGGCATCCGGCTTTCCGGCGGTGAGCGCCAGCGTATTGCCATTGCCCGGGCATTGCTGAAGAATGCGCCCATTCTGATTCTTGACGAAGCGACTTCGGCGCTCGACAGTGAATCGGAGGCGCTGGTGCAGTCGGCACTACAAAATTTGATGAGTGGGCGAACAGTGTTTGTGATTGCGCACAGGCTGTCGACTGTGCGCCGCGCCGATCGCATTGTTGTAATCGAAAATGGCGCGATCGCCGATATCGGCGCTCACGAAGACCTGATGACCCGGCTGGGCACATACCGGCGTCTGTACGAATTGCAATTCGCTGATTTCGAATCGAAGCTCGAGCCCGTGCGGCCGAACTAATCCACCTTTCCATATGCCACTTCGCTCCATGACCGGTTTCGCGCAGGTGAAGGGTGAAGTTGCGAATAAGCCTGGTGATATAGGCAGCAGAAATTTGGGTTCCCCCTCGGCCTCGGCGAATGGGCATCTCGGGTTCGCGCTTTCTCTGAAGTCGGTCAATCATCGCTTCCTCGATCTGCATTTCCGGCTGCCGTCAGGTTCAGACTCGCTCGAAATGCAGCTTCGCCGCTTACTGAAAGAGAAAATTGCGCGCGGGCATGTTGAAGTCACTTTGAGCCTGGAACGCGCCGGCGAAACTCTGGCGCTGAACCGCCCACTGGTGAGCGCCTACATTACGGCGTTTCGCGACGCTGCGGTTGAGTTCGGCATTCCCGCCGAACCTGACCTGAATGCAATCCTGCG
>JASIEN010000248.1 GCA_030045935.1 Candidatus Sulfotelmatobacter sp. | reverse complement strand
ACGACCAACGAGATGACGCGCAATGTGAGCGAAGCGGCACGCAGCAGCGGCGAGATCACCAGCAACATTTCCGGAGTCGCACAAGCAGCCGAGAGCACGTCGCGCGGGGCGGCTGACACACAACAAGCAGCACAGCAACTAGTCGAAACATCCGCCGAACTGCGGAGGCTGGTTGAGCAGTTCAAGATTGATGCCATTAATCAGCAAGGCAAGACGGCTCGCACAGCGCAAAGTATGGCGGTACATGCCGGCGCATAATCCACAAACGTTCCGCCGACACGCCGGCTAGAGAAAGCACTTATGGCCGCAGTTCGCATATTGATCGTCGATGATTCGGTAGTGATTCGCAAGGCGCTCTCTGCGACGCTGTCGGCCGATCCTGACCTGCAAGTCATGGGCACGGCAAGCAACGGACGCATTGCGCTGGAGAAAATCGGGCAACTCCGGCCTGACCTGATTACCCTCGACATTGAAATGCCCGTCATGAATGGACTGGAAACGCTGGCCGAAGTTCGCAAGCGTTACCCCAAATTACCCGTCGTGATGTTCAGCACGCTGACCGAGCGCGGAGCCGCCGCCACGCTCGATGCTTTGGCCTTGGGAGCATCGGATTATTGCACCAAGCCAAGCTCGGTCGATGGCCCCAATCTGGCGGTGGAAGCGATCCGTGCCGACCTGATCCCAAAGATCAAGGCACTGTGTGCCAGACCGATCGCCAAACCCAGCAAACCCGCAACTGTTCCCCGCCCCCCTTTCCCGCAGCGAATTCCCTCGCATCGGCGTATTGAAATCGTCGCTATCGGCACCTCCACCGGCGGCCCGAACGCTCTGGCTGAGGTTCTCCCGCGGATTCCAAAAGATTTCCCGGTCCCGATTGTGGTCGTGCAACATATGCCGGCCATCTTCACCCGCCTGCTGGCCGAGCGGTTGTCCTCTCACTCGCAAATTCTGATACACGAGGGAGCGGCGGAGGACACACTCACCGCTGGTCATGCCTGGATCGCACCCGGTAACTTTCACATGGTAATAAAAAGAAAAGGGCTGTCGTGTGTTCTGCAGTTGAATCAGGATCCCCCTGAGAACTCATGCCGGCCAGCAGTCGACGTTCTGTTCCGCTCGGTTGCCGAGGCATATGGGGCCGAATCGCTTGCCGTGGTGATGACTGGCATGGGAGCTGACGGTGTGATCGGATCGCGCTGCATTCATCAGCACGGTGGCCAAGTCATAGTGCAGGACGAAGCCTCTTGCGTCGTTTGGGGGATGCCGGGCCTGGTCTATGCTGCCGGCGAAGCGGATGGCGTTTACCCACTCAATCAACTCAGTCATGAGATCACCCGCCGCGTGCTTCGCAGCCGTGCACCTCTCAGCTCCGTGGCCAGCATCGATCCCATGGCGCTCGAGCCTTGGGCAAGATGATGGCGGGAACGCAGATTGCCAGATCGCTTTCGTCGGCGGCGGATGGCGCTGCCGTGATCGATCCCGTGTATCGCCAGATTCGCGATCTGGTTTACAAGGTCTCGGGCATGTACAAGACGGAAGAGAAGTTGTATCTGCTGGTGGGCGGCTGCGAACGACGCATGAAGCAGGTGGGGGAAAATTCGCCGCGCGGCTACTGGGAACATCTTACCGCCCATCCCAGCCGCGACGGAGAACTCCGCCAGCTTCTCAACGAACTCACCATTGGGGAAACATGTTTCTTCCGTAGCCAGCCCCAGCTCGATGCTGTGCGCAAAGTTATTTTGCCGGAACTGGCTGCAGACAAAACCCGGCAAATCACGCGCAGGATCCGCATCTGGAGCGCCGGCTGCTCCACCGGCGAGGAAGCCTACACGCTTGCCATGAACATGCTTGAAGAGGGCATGGGCCTGCTGAAGGGCTGGACCATCGAGATTCTCGCCACGGACCTGAATGACCGGTCGATTGAAGCGGCCAATACTGCTATCTACGGCGACTATGCCCTGCGCTGCACACCCGAATACTTCAAGAAGAAATATTTCTCGGTGGCCGACGATAAGAAATTACAGGTTCGTCCCGAAGTAAAGAAACTGGTGAACTTCAGCCGCCTAAACCTGCAGGATGACTCCCGCATGCTCTTCATGAAAAGCATGGACCTGGTTTTCTGTTGCAACGTTTTGATTTATTTCGATGGACCGTCGAAGTCCAAGGTGATCGACCACTTCTTCACCAACTTGAATTATGGCGGGTACTTTTTCCTGGGCACATCCGAGTCGCTGTTGAATCTGAACGACAAATTTCACCTGGTGCATTTTCCCGGAGCCATTGCTTATTGGAAACCGTCCCCGGGTGGTGGCAAACCATGACCACATCTCTCGCCCCATCAACGGTCACTCAGATCCGCGAGCGGGTCAGCCAGATCGAAACTCTGCCGACGATTCCCGCTGTTTTCTTGCCCTTGCTCAATCTGCTGAACCTGCCCCTCGATCAGGTGAAGCTGGAGGAGGTGGTCAAACTCGTTTCCTACGACAACACCATCGCTGCCCAATGTCTGCGCATGGCCAGTTCTCCCTTGTTCGGTCTGGCCAGGGCGCCCGAATCCATCAAATCCGCGGTAATCAGCCTGGGGCTCCGCAAAGTGGAGACCATTCTTCTCACTTGCTGCATGGGCAATGTCTTCTCCGTCAAAGATTGGACGATCAATCCCACGAATTATTGGCGGCACTCTCTTGGTTGCGCCATGGTATGCCGGAAATTTTCGGAGAAACTCTCGGCGTCTGACGGCGACAAGGCGTACATTGCCGGCTTGTTGCACGATATCGGTTTTCTTGTCAATTGCATGATTTTCCCACAAGAATTCGCTGCCG
>JASIEN010000247.1 GCA_030045935.1 Candidatus Sulfotelmatobacter sp. | reverse complement strand
CGCCTGCACCTTTGGCGTCTCGGGCTGAGCTTCGGGTTGCTGCGCGAACGTCGGAGTGATCAGCACAGCCAGGATAACCGCAGCTAACGCAAAACGAACCATTCATCGATCTCCGTTCTGGAAATAAGACGCGCGCGCCGGAGTGCAACGCAACTACAACGCCCACGCGCCAATACATTGTTATATATGAAGGAGGTATGAACGCGTCGAAGGCGGTCGGGGTTGCTTGGCGATCGCAGCTTGCGTAGTCACAGGATTGAGGTGTCGGCACCACAGCAGGTTCCTCACCGGGGCTTGCGCTCTGGTTCGGAATGAGCTGCGTAAACCGATGAGTCCGCGGGCAGGGGTGCCCGCGCCACACCTCATGACGCAGGATGAACCTCCGAATACGCGGAACATTGTTTACAATCAAACGTAGAACTTAACAGGCCAATTTCTGCACGTTTGCGAAACGGGAAGGCCTGAGGTGTCCTCCTATGAAAGTCATACGACCTGCTGTGCTGGCGTTGCTGTTGGCTGGGGCGTTCTTTTATTTCACGACGAGGCGTTCGAATGGCAAGTTCGATGGAGTCAATCCGGTCAATTGGATTACTCGTCCGGCGCAAGTGGAGATTACCGAAGCCGCGGGCGGCGAACCGCTGGACAGCGAAGAGCAGAACAACATTCTCGTCTACCGCAAGAATATTCCCTCGGTGGTAAACGTTACCTCGCGCGCCATGACCTTCGACTTCTTCTACGGGCTGGTGCCGCAGGAAGGGCAAGGCTCCGGGTTCATTATCGATAAAGAAGGCCACATTCTTACCAACTACCACGTTATCGCCGACGCGCGGCAGGTCGAGGTGACGCTACATAATCGCAAGAAGTACAAAGCGACGATCATTGGGACTGACCAGGCCCACGACTTGGCGGTAATTCAGATCAAGGCGACCGATCTGGTTCCGGCTGTGATGGGCGATTCCTCGCATTTGCAGGTGGGGCAGAAGGTGTATGCCATCGGCAATCCGTTCGGATTGGCAGGAACGATGACGCGCGGCATCGTGAGTTCGATACGTCCCGTGCGCGAGCCGAATGGCGCGACCATTGACGAGGCGATTCAGACGGATGCGGCGATTAACCCCGGCAACTCTGGCGGGCCGCTGATGAACTGGCACGGCGAAGTGATCGGCATCAACACGATGATTCTTTCGAGCGTGAATCAGAACGCGGGTATCGGCTTTGCAATTCCAATTAATACCGCGAAGGCTGTGCTTAACGATCTGGTGACGCTGGGACGGGTGCGGCGGCCGGCGCTGGGAGTGCGAACGATTCCGATCAGTCCCGAACTGGCCGACGAAATGGGATTGCCCGCCGACTATGGATTGCTGGTCGTTCAGGTTGTCCCGGGAAGTGCGGCCGATCAGGCCGGACTGCGGGGCGGGCATGAGCGGGCATATCTGGGTAATACGCCGATCATGCTGGGCGGGGATTTGATTATCGCCATCGACGACCAAAAAATTGAGGACGAAAACGATCTCTCGCAGATCATGAATGACCACCGCGCCGGCGACACGGTGAAAGTTACGATTTACCGCAACAAGAAAAAATTGGATATTAAGGTGTCGCTGACGGAGGCGAGGGAACAGGTGTAATGGCTGCGCCGCTGGAGGACCCACAGCTCTGGGGCGTCATCCTGAGCGTAGCCGTTTTTCAGGCGGAGCGAAGGATCTCGCGGCCCACAGGCCGTCGGGTGGAGATTCCTCGGCCCGCGGCTGCGCCGCCCTCGGCTAAAGCCGAGGGTCTACCTGAAAACGCGGGCCTTCGGAATGACGCCGCGTGTTTGCTTACCTCACGCGGCGGCTTCAGTCAGAAAGTCGTCGATCTGATTAAATTCGGCATCGCTCAACTGCAAGTCACCGGCTCGCATGACACCTTCGGCCTGTTTGGCATTGCGCGCACCAACGATTGCGCCGGTGACGGCGGGGTTATGCAGCGTCCAGGCAATCGCGACCTCGCCGACACCACGGTTATGGCGGCGGGCAATCTCGCGCAGTTGGTCGACCAGCGCCAGGTTGCGCGAAAGATTTGGCTCGGTGAAATCGGCGTTAGTTTTGCGCCAATCGTCGTGAGGCAAGCGGGCGATCCGCTCGCGGGTCATGGCGCCGGTAAGCAGTCCGGAAGCCATCGGCGAATAGACAATCACACCAATGTTTTCGTGCAGGCAATAAGGCAGGATTTCGTTTTCCACCTCGCGGTGAATCAGCGAGTACGGAGGCTGTAAAGATGTAACCGGAGCGATCTTCCGCGCGCGTTTCAGTTGTGGAACGTCAAAGTTGGAAACACCGATCCAGCGCACTTTGCCCTCGCGCTTGAGATCGACGAGCGCCGACCATGCTTCTTCTAGTTCGGGCGAGTCGGGATCGGGCGGCCAGTGAATCTGATAGAGGTCGATCACATCGACGGCGAGACGGCGCAAGCTGTCTTGAACTTCCTGGCGGATGGAATCGCGGCTGAGGGCTCTTTCCACGTTGCCCTGCTTATCCGGACGAAGGCCGCACTTGGTGAAGACGTAAGGCCGAGGACCAGACCAGGCCTTCAGAGCGTGACCGACTACTTCTTCGGAATGGCCGAGGCCGTAGACGGCGGCAGTGTCGATCCAGTTGGCGCCGAGTTCGAGGGCGCGGTGAATCGCAGCGATGGAATCGTTGTCGTTCTGCGATCCCCAGGCAAACTGCCAGCCGGATCCGCCGATAGCCCATGCGCCGTAACCTACGCGAGTAATATTGAGATCGGAATTGCCGAGAGTGCGGGTTTGCATGTGAAAGCTCCTAGTGGAATTGGATTGCGCTGCGGCAAGCCCGATTCAGAAATAGAACAATTAAGGGTGCTGGTGCTGACAAGGATGCGAGCCAGACGCGCGGTTATTGCGGCGCGTGGAGCGCGCCGCATCGCGCGGCTCGCCCAGATCCTTCGCTGCGCAAAAGAGGCTTGCTCAGGATGACAATCGAGGGGCACCATCAATGAACGCCGAGATCATTCGCACGTTTTGCTTGAGCTTTCCTGACTCAACCGAGAACTTGCAGTGGGGCGACGAGTTGTGCTTCAAAATCGGCGGAAAGATCTTTGTCATGGTGGGGTTGGATAATCCGCGGATGTGCTTCAAATGCGCGCCGGAGACTTTTGCTGAATTGATCGAGCGCGAGCATATTCGCCCTGCGCCTTATGTAGGACGATACAAATGGGTAATGCTGGACCGGCTCGACGCCGTGCGCTGGGACGAGTTGCAGGAACTGATCCGGCAATCGTTCGAGATGGTTGCGGCCAAAATGCAGATCGGCAGCAAGAAAAGGAAATCGTCAACGAAGCGAATTGCAAAGACCGCTCGACGCCGGAAGCGGCGTGCCGGTTCATAGCCGATCAAGACATCCTCATCGTACTTCTTAAATTCTGTTGGATGCTGGACAACGGTTGCGGATTTGACTCACCTTAGCGCGCTCGGCTAGCCTCAAGAGTTCGCCCTTTCGGACACTTTCGACTCATTCATGCGACTCCGGCACAGATCATTGATTTGGCTGCTCATTGTGGCCGTGGCTACGGGAGTGGCCGCAGCCTCTGTCCAGCCCGTGCACGCACGGCATGGCATGGTGGTCAGCGTTCACGAGTTGGCATCGCGCGCCGGCATCGAGGTCATGCAGGCCGGCGGCAACGCAATCGATGCTGCGGTTGCAACCGGATTCGCACTGGCCGTGGTTCATCCGCCGGCGGGAAATATTGGGGGCGGCGGGTTCATGCTCATCCGCATGGCCGACGGAACAACGCATTTCATCGACTATCGCGAAAAAGCACCCGCGGCAGCCACGGCCAATATGTATCTCGACGCCCAGGGCAACGTGATTCCCGACGCCAGCGAAATTGGATACAAATCGATTGGCGTGCCGGGGTCAGTCGCGGGCATGGTTTACGCGGAACAGAAATATGGCCGACTAAACTTGAAGCAGGTGATGGCGCCGGCGATTCGCCTGGCGCACGAAGGATATGCCCTGAGCTGGGTAGAAGCCAAGGATTTCCACGACAAGGACCTGGCCAAATTTTCCGAGTCGCGGCGAATTTTTCAGCGCGACGGAAATTACTACCAACCCGGAGAGATTTTTCGGCAGCCCGATCTGGCGCGTACGCTTGAGCGCATCGCGGCCAAGCCCGATGATTTTTATCATGGCGCACTGGCGCGCGAATTGGCCGCTGCTTTGCAAAAAGGCGGAGGCCTGATCACAGTTGACGATCTCGCTCATTACGAAGTGAAAGAGCGCGAGCCGATACGAGGCACGTATCGAGGATACGAAGTTATCAGCGCACCCCCACCTTCTTCGGGCGGAACGGTGCTCATTGAGTCGCTCAATATTCTGGAAGGATACGATCTGGCCGCGATGAAAGACCGCTCGGCGCAGTCGATACATTTCACGACGGAAGCCTTTCGCAGGGCGTTCTTTGATCGTGCTGAGTTCCTGGGTGACCCGGACTTTTCAAGAATCCCCGTTTCACAATTGATCGACAAGAAATATGCCGCTGCCTGGCGGGACTCGATTGCGCCGGAACAGGCAAGTTCGAGCAAGGAATTGCAGCGGCCGGCAATTTTCAGCGAGTTGGAACGGTATGCCTTGGCTCACCCACAGCCGACCTCGGTCCACGAATCGCAGCACACCACGCATTATTCTGTGGTCGATGCAGATGGCGATGCGGTGGCGGTCACAACGACCATCAACGATTGGTTCGGATCGCGTGTGACAGCGCATGGATTGGGCTTCCTATTGAACGACGAGATGGACGATTTCAGCGCCAAGCCCGGTGTTCCCAATTCTGATGGACTCATTCAAGGCGAGGCAAATGCGATTGGACCTGGCAAGCGTCCGCTTTCGTCAATGACCCCGACCATTGTTGTTCACGATGGCAAGACGGTGATGGTACTGGGTTCGCCTGGCAGTTCGAAAATCGTTACAACGGTGGCAAACGTTTTGATGGGCGTGGTCGATTATGGAATGAATATTCAGGAAGCGGTGAACGCGCCGCGCTTTCACAATCAGTGGCTGCCCGACTTGCTGAACGTTGAAAAGTGGTTTTCGCCCGATACGGTGCAAGCGTTGCAAAGCATGGGATATCAGGTGCAGTACGGGTTGAAAGCCGATGGCAGCGAGGGCTACTGGGGCGAAGCCGAGTGTATTGCCATTGACGAAAAAACCGGCGATCGGCTGGGCGCGAGCGACGGAAGGAGTTCGGGCAAAGCGATCGGGTACTAGAGGAACCTACGAACGTATGGTACGAGCAGTATCAACATATTTATACGTGAAGGAACGCCTGCACCCGGGCATTCTTGATGGCCTGGCGCGTAGTGGCGTGCAGGCGATCGAGATTTTTGCCGCGCGGCAGCATCTTGACTATGCCAATCGCAAGGCGCACCTGCGCGAAATCGCTGACTGGTTTCGCGGCAGCGGCATTCCTTTGCATTCGGTACACTCCCCGCTTTATTCCGATTATGAGTGGGGACGCACGGGTTCGCCTCCAATCAACCTTGTTTCGACCGACCGGGCCGGCCTGGTCGATGCCATGGATGAAGTCAAGCGTGTGCTGGAAATTGCCGAGCACATTCCTTTCCGATTTCTGATTCAGCATCTCGGGCTGCCGAACGAGACATTCAGCGACAAAAAATTCGAGTCGGCGATGACCTCGATCGAACACCTGCGGGCGTTCGCCAAGCCGCTGGGAGTGCGGCTGCTGCTGGAGAATATTCCCAACGAGCTCTCTACTCCGGAGAAATTGTTGGAAGTTATCCAGACAGCACATTTCGACGATGTCGGCATCTGCTTCGACTTTGGCCACGCACATATCATGAGTTCGGTCGGCGAGGCTTTTGAGATTCTGCGCAAGCAAATTTGTTCGACGCACATTCACGACAACAACAAGATTCACGATTCGCACCTGTGGCCGGGGCAGGGAACGATCGATTGGAAACAAGCCATGGAATTGTTGCGCTCGGCACCGCAGAAACCGCCGCTGCTGCTGGAACTGGAAAGCGACGAGAAAGTGAACCCGCTGGAGAAGCTGCCGGGAGCGTTTGATGGGTTGGAAGGGATTTAGCAATTGGGAAATTTGGCAATTGAGTAATTGAGAAAACGCCGCGATCTGGACTTTCAATTACCCAATTACCCAATTTCCAAGTTGCTCAATCTATGGCGCCTGTAACCACAATTGCCGAGATCGGCAAGCACGAAGGCCAGTCTGTGACGATTCGTGGCTGGCTCTACAATCTGCGCGAGAGCGGGAAGCTTTTGTTTCCGCAGTTTCGCGACGGATCGGGCGTGATCCAGGGGGTTGTTCCGAAGAATGCAGTCACGCCTGAAGTGTTCGAAGCCGTCAAGACGCTTACGCAGGAATCGAGCGTAATTGTCGAAGGCAAAGTTCGTGCCGATAAACGCGCGCCGGGGGGATATGAGCTTGACGTCTCAAACGTGGGGGTCGTGCAGCGGGTGCCGGAATCCGATCCTTACCCGATCACGCCAAAAGAACACGGCACTGAATTCTTAATGGAGCATCGACACCTGTGGTTGCGCTCGCAGCGGCAGGCGGCGATTCTGCGTGTACGTGCAGAGATCGTCAAAGCGGTTCGCGATTTTCTGGATGACCGCGGATTTGTTCTAACCGATCCGCCCATTATCACACCGGCTGCCTGCGAAGGCACGACAACGCTTTTTCCTGTGGATTACTTCGAGGAACAGGCGTATCTGACGCAGTCGGGCCAGCTGTACATCGAAGCAACCGCCATGGCGCTGGGAAAGGTGTATTCGTTCGGGCCTACGTTTCGCGCTGAAAAGTCGAAGACGCGGCGTCATCTCACCGAGTTCTGGATGGTTGAGCCTGAAATTGCCTACGCCGAACTCGACGACTTGATGAAGCTGGC
>JASIEN010000022.1 GCA_030045935.1 Candidatus Sulfotelmatobacter sp. | reverse complement strand
CGGGCCGGGCATGGAGAATTTCGACATGTCGCTGCAGAAAGAGGTCTTGCTCAGAGAAGGGAAGGCCTTCCAACTCCGCGCGGAAGCCTTCAACGTTTTCAATCACGCCCAGTTCTTCGGAGCCTCGGCCGTGAATGGCAACATCAGCAGCCTGGGGTTCGGCCAGATCGTCAACGCCATGCCACCGCGGGAGATTCAACTGGCGGCGAAGTTCGTCTTCTGATCACATCGCGAGCCGCCACGCTGCGCACGCATTTTCTCTACTCTCTAAGCGCTTTACTTTCACTGCGCTTTAAGCTTTGCCTCGCCCGCCGCCGCACCCAGTGACGAACCAATTCGTATTCAGGAACTCCCGTCGGGCGCGCCTTGAAGACCTTTATCAGGCCGCGTCTCTTCAACAACCGAACGGCCTTCTGCACCGCCGATTTCGACAGGCCCGTCGCTTCAGATATCTTCTGCAGGCTAAGAGCAACTCGTTTCTCTTCCTCGCGATAAAGTGCTGTCCAGAGGATTAGATAAACCAAAAAAGCGGGCGGACTGTGATCGTGACCGGTTAGATCGGGGAGAAGCACGTCGATGACGTATTCGTCAACCGGTATATGTTGCATCGTGCTATAGTGTATCACGCTATAGTTGTCTTGCCTTGGTGCGGGCCTTCGCTTCAATATTGATCTTCAATCAACGACCGGAGGAATGAACATGATTCGAGGAGTGAAGTTCGCCAGCATTCCAGTGAACGACCAGGACCAGGCCCTCGCCTTCTACACCGAGAAACTCGGATTCCGTCTGTTGACGGACCAGCCGTTTAATGAGAAACAACGCTGGATTGAGCTTGGCATTGCCGGAGCAGAAACGCGTGTCGTACTTTTCCGCTTTGATAATGGGCCCCAGCCGGGCACAAAGATGAATATCACCTACTGGGCGGACGATGTCGAAAAGACGGTTCGCGAATTGGAGAGCAAAGGAGTGGAGTTCGTCATGAGACCGCAAAAGGCGGATTGGGGCACCGCTGCCATCTTCAAGGACATAGACGGCAACACGTTTGTGGTCGGTTCGAAATGAATCCGTCAAAGCAGAGGTCCACGCCAATGCGAATAACTCTTGCCGTTGTTGGAGGCTATCTTATTTTTGCGGTCTCTGCTGTTCTCCTGTTCCGGCTGACGAAGGTCGATCCACACTCCCCTGCCGCCGCCGGTTTTGAGGTGTTTGCCGTCGCCTATGGACTTGCTTTTGCCCTGCTCAGCGGATTTGTCGCGGGCAAAATTGCGCACCGTGGCGATTTAATGTCTGGAATCGCGCTCGCGCTGGTTATCGCCGTAGGTGCGACTATCTCGATGATCGCGCGCCCGGGTGCGGGTGCGATATGGACCCAGACCTCCGCTCTGCTGCTATTCGCACCAGCGGCGCTCGCCGGCGATTGGATGCGGAGAAGAACACGGCGAACCGCCTGAGACGCCGCCGGGCCGTGGTTCCTGCTAACTACTCCAGCGATTTCGGATCCGACCTGTTCTTGGGCGATTTCTTATCCAGCAGTGAGACCAATTCGCCGGCACAGGGCGGAACAGCCACTTTGCGCTCGGCGATAATTTCTTTGGCGCTTAGCCTTTTGCCATAGAGCTTTTCGTTGGCGCTGCCATCGGAACGCAAGGTTGAGCCTTCGAGAGACACTCCGGCGAACAGCCCCTTGCTGCGCGAGTAGGAAAGAATTTCGGCGTTCATCACGACGTCGGTAGCGCCTTCGGCGGTGCGCCCTTTCGGGCCGGCCGCAGCGGAGGCATCAGCTCCTAGTTTCACTTTGCTCGAAAGCAGAGAACGCGCCCCTTTGGGGTTCATCACCAATAAAACAAAGTCCGTTGCCTCCCCGCCCAGCTGAAAACCGATGCTCACGCCTTCCAGCGCATACAGCGCCGGCGGACCCCACGGCCCGGTATAGTGTTCGCCGCTGCGGCACAACATGACGCCCCGCCCATAGCTGCCGCCAATTCCAAACGCGCCCTTCTTGACCGAGGGAAGAACCACTACGCACTCGGCTTTGTCGAGCAGGTCCTGCGGAATGTCGTCGGGAATATTTAGGATCTCTTTCATCACCTCGCCCGCCGCTTTGCAGCGTTCTACTTCGTGAACATCGTCAGCAAAAGTGGTAGTCGCACAAAAACAGATGGTTATCAGCCAGGTTGCAATTCTTTTCATAGTCATCAGTCAGTTCCCTGTGCCAGTCAATTAAAGGCAATCCCTCGCTCTGACGAAAATGTTATGCTCGCCCGAGGAACGCGCTCCGGAAATTCGCGCAAAGGTTGCCTGCCTACATGGAAGCACTCATGCACATGCTTTGCCTATGACCAAGTGAGTGCTCCTTTTGTAACTTGGCACCCGGCGCAACCCCTTCTAAAGTCGAGCCTTGGGAGCCGAATCTTTCGGCATCCGGCGTGCAACTAATCTGCTAGAACGTGTGTTTTAAGCCTTATGGAATGAATTTTTGGGATTTTTTGGGAATGAAGTACACGCGCACCTTCGGCCGAGTTCTCTCGCTGCTTGCGGCTTTCACGCTGTTTTGCAGTGCGCCAATCTTCGCCCAGGCGCAGTCGTACGCCAGCGATTCGGCCAGCCTGGGTTATTCCGCAAGTTCCGATGACGAGCAGCAAACTGGCTCTCTTCTCACTATTCGCAAGCGCGTCGATGAAGTAAACGTGCTTTTTATCGCCACCGACAAGCATGGCAGGTTTGTTCGCGATCTAAATCAGAACGACTTCGCCATACTCGACGATCACAAGCCTCCGCAATCGATCGTTAATTTCCGCCGCGAGACCGATCTGCCGATTCACCTCGGCTTGCTGATTGATGTCAGCGGGTCGGTCAACAGCCGCTTCGAGTTTGAGCAGGATGCCGCGGTCAGCTTTCTCCAGCACACGCTTCGCGCCGGGTTTGACAAGGCGTTCGTTGTGGGCTTCAACACCAAAAGCCAGATGGCGCAGGATTTCACGGACAATGTTCAACTGCTTTCAGCCGGGGTGCACAGGCTGCAGGATGGCGGCGGTACCGCCCTTTATGACGCCATCTACCGGGCTTGCAAAGAGAAATTCTTGAAAGATCGTCCGGATCGTCCGGTGCGCAAGGCGATCGTTATCGTTAGTGATGGGGAAGACAATCAGAGCGAAGTTTCACGCGCACAGGCGATCGAAATGGCGCAGCGGGCGGAAGTTATCATTTATGCCATTTCAACCGACGACAGCGGGCTGATCCTTCGTGGCGACAAGAATCTTCAGCAGCTTGCCGATTCCACCGGCGGGCGCGCTTTCTTCCCGTTCAAGATGAAAGACGTGACCCATTCCTTCGCAGCCATCGAAGACGAGCTGCGCAGCCAGTACGTCGTTTCCTATCGGCCCGCCGATTTCGATGCCGACGGGCGCTATCGCTCTATCGAAATTTCCGCGCTGAAGAAAGATTTGCAGGTAAGGTCGCGCAAGGGATACTTCGCGCCGCAGCAGTAATCCGCTTTCACCAGGATGTTGGGACCAACGTCTCGTGTCCCAGCCTATGTCCGATCCTCCAGCTTACTTCCCCACGGCGGTGAAACGCGCGGGCGACGCTTGCGACTCTTTCAAATCCTTTATATTCAATTGCCCGGTTTTCGCTTTATCCAAGCGGTCGAATTCCGCCTCCATAAACTTGATCCACTGGTCTTTGGAAACCTTGCCGCTATTGTCGGTTTCCATCAGCAGCAATAACTGGGTCACCTGCGTCTGACCCATAGCAACGATATCCGGAGATTTTGGTGCCGATGCCTTCTGCGCCGCGGCGTTTCCTGAAAGCAAAAAAGCGAACGACAAAGCGGCAACGAACGCACAAAGTGGTTTTGTTAATCTTGACATCTTGAGTCCTCCACGGAGCCCATGCGGGCGAGGGCGCCAACCCGCATGCACAGATGTTTGGGCAATTCCATAAAGAAGTCCAATAGAAAAAATGAATAATCCGTAAAGATTTCTTGCATCAGCTCTACTCTGTGAAACTCAGCGTCCTCCGTGTTCAAGACTTTTCAGCGCCGGGCGCATCAGATTTTCATCTCCGATTCCGGTGGGCCGACCGGTTTGCGCCTGCTGCTTCCCTGTGCTAACTTCCCATTAAATCCGGCAAATACAGGTATGTAAGGAGCAGCCATGACCGGTCTCATCATCCTCGTAATTCTCGTCGTCATCGTCGTCGTTCTCATCGGGATGTACAACGGCCTGGTGCAGTTGCGCGTACGCACGGACTCCGCGTGGTCCGACATCGACGTACAGCTCAAGCGCCGCCACGACCTCATCCCCAACCTCGTTGAAACCGTCAAAGGCTACATGCAACACGAGCAGCAAACGCTCCTCGCGGTCACGCAGGCACGCGCTGCCTCAATGAACGCCGCCAGCATCCGCCAGAAAGCCGCCGCCGACCTGAAGATGACCGCCGCTCTCGGCAGCCTCTTCGCCGTCGCCGAAAACTACCCTCAACTCAAAGCCAACGAAAATTTTCTCAAGCTGCAGAACCGCATCACCGAACTCGAAGAGCGCATCGCCGACCGTCGCGAGTTTTTCAACGACGACGTCAATACCTACAACACGCGCATCGGCCAGATTCCCGAAGTCTTCGTCGCCAGCTTCATGAACCTCCAACGCCGCGAT
>JASIEN010000246.1 GCA_030045935.1 Candidatus Sulfotelmatobacter sp. | reverse complement strand
CGTCGCGTTTCGCGTGGAACTTATTTGCGGCTCTCTTACACATACGCCCACGCCATTGACGATGGCCAGGATGCGCTGGTCGCCGGTGAGCCGGCGACCGTCCAGAATTCTTATGATCCCAACGCTGAGCGTGGTCCCAGCGTTACTGATCAGCGGCATCGGTTTGTGGGAGCGTTCTCGCTTGAACCCCATCCCTTCCATCGCGAGCACCAACTTCTGGGGGGTATGTTTAACAATTGGAAAATTTCGAGCATCGTCACTGCCGGCAGCGGACGCCCGGTCAACGCCACCGTTGACGGCGATCCCAATCAGGACGGTAATTACGACAACGACCGCCTTCCCGGCTATGGCCGCAATGCGTTTACGGGGCCGAACTATGCTTCAACCGATCCTCGTCTCCTTCGCAAACTGCGCATTGGCGAGCGCTACAGGCTTGAGCTGTCGGCTGATTCGTTCAATCTTTTCAACCGGGATAATAAACGCGTGGAAATCACGTCCGATGGTCTCACCGTCGAAGCCACGACTTTCACAAAATATACGGTGTATGTGAATGGATTTGCCTATCCCGCCTATTACCAGGAGCCGCAGAGTTTCCTGAAGCCGAACGCGGCGTTCGCACCGCGGCAGATTCAGCTTGGGGCGAAGTTCATCTTCTGAAGGCAATCAGGTAAGCCTGTACGCATAGCGACCGATCCATCCGACATGACCGCGGAACTCAAACGAGGCCTCTCGTTTGTAAGGGAGAAAGCAGCAAAATCGCGCAAAATCGGGCCTGAAATTTCTAACTCCCTGCTTGACTTAAGCGTAAATTCTTGTAATAACTATTGCGTCCTTCCGGACGGGTTTGGAGGTGTGTCAGTTTGGCGGAAATTCGGCTGCAGGAGGGGGAATCCCTCGAAAATGCTTTGCGGCGCTTCAAGCGCAAAGTGCAGCAGGAAGACATTATTAAAGAGGTCAAGCGCCACTCCTTCTACCTGAAACCAGGAGAAAAAAAGCGCGTCAAAGCAGCGCTGGCTCGCAAGCGTGCCCGCAAGAAGGTGCGCAAAGAGCAGGATTGATAGCGTAAGATTAGTGCGGTTGCGTCGAGCAGTAGTACCACAGGAGGTAGCTCGAAGCATTTAGGAGTCGCCCCGTCCCGGGGCGGCCCTGCTTCGTCCGGCCCCCACCGGAGAAGCTGCAGAGGGATGGTTCGCGTTTGTCATCTTTCGGCAATACATGTAACAAAGCTGTACCCATGCGCCGCCCAGGTGCGTGGTGGGCCGAGTCCAGGGGAAGTTTGAGGGGGTAGTAGTCACAACCGGTGTCTGCTTTGTGCCACCGTCTTCCCCACGTGTGGCCGGCGCAGCACAGGCACAAGGGAGCAGCGGTT
The DNA here is from genome assembly GCA_030045935.1 of Candidatus Sulfotelmatobacter sp. Lineage (GTDB taxonomy): Bacteria > Acidobacteriota > Terriglobia > Terriglobales > Acidobacteriaceae > Sulfotelmatobacter. The sequence continues at coordinate 2,150 of JASIEN010000246.1, read as the reverse complement.
TGCCTCCGGCGCTGGGTTTTTGTACGGGCGTTTTAGCCCGCAGCGTGGTGGGGGGTGTAGGCAGGCGCGGCAGCATCGCCCCTGACTCAAACTGCGTCCTCATGGGAGCCATCCTCAATGGAATTTCAGGACAAGGTACTGACCTGCATCGATTGCGGTACAAGCTTCATTTTCACGGCCGGGGAACAGTTGTTCTTCCGTGACAAACACTTCACCAATGAGCCCAAGCGCTGCAAGGCTTGCAAGTCCAAGCGCGCGTCCGCATTTTCAACCCCCTCCAGCGCGAGCAATGGCCCCCGCTTCCATCGCGTGGAAACCCGGGCCACCTGTTCGCAGTGCGGCAAGGAAACTACGGTTCCCTTCCGCCCTACGCAAGGACGCCCTGTCCTGTGCCGCGAATGTTTTGTGCAGAGAAGGACGGTTGCATCGGCCTGAGGATTTCAGGTGGGCGCGGGGCTTGCAGGGCGGTTTGTAGGTCGCGCAGGGATTCCCTTCGCGCACTTTGAGGTATTTCGGAGCGTGCCCTGAGTAAGCGTTAGCCACTGAGCGGCCGCGTTCTGCGGTTTAGTAGTTCTCAACCGATGCCGACGGACCGGCTTTATACCTCAGCAAGCGAGGCTGGCCCACTAATCACCTGAGTCAGCTCTTATCCCGCCAGGTCCGAGCGCAAGCCCGACTTGCGATACCATTGACTCGTGCCCTCCTATCACGTCGAAAACTTCGGGTGCCGCGCCGCGCAAGCGGACGGTGCAGCTCTGGAACGTCAATTTGCGTGCTACGGACTGGTTCGTGCCTCCGCCGCCGATGCCGACGTGGTCGTGCTCAACACCTGCACGGTCACCAGCTCCGCCGATCAGGATGCCCGTGCCGCCATCCGTCGCGTGGGGCGTCAGAATCCACAAGCAAAGATTGTTGTGACGGGCTGCTATGCCCAGCGCGCGCCGGAAGAAATCGCCGCGCTTCCAGGAGTAAGTTGTGTCATCGGCAACTCGCACAAACATCAACTCGCCGATCTCGCCCTGAACGACATTGTTCTCCCACAGCGAGATTTCGTTCCGCTGCTCAGTCTTACGTTGAATGGCCGGTTGCCGATGTCTGGCGACCTACGGCCAACGACCGACAGCCAACGATCGCTCTACGTATCTGACATCTTCGCCCACACCGAGTTGCTCGCTGCTCCTGTCTTCGAGGCGGGATCGCAAGCCGGCAATCGCACGCGCCCCAACCTCAAAGTGCAAGACGGTTGCGACAACCGCTGCTCGTTCTGCGTGATTCCCAGTGTCCGAGGCCACAGCCGGTCGCTCCCGGAGTCGCGAGTGATTGACGAAGTCAATGCGTTGGTCGGAGCCGGTTATCGTGAACTTGTCATCAGTGGAATCAATCTGGGTCGCTGGGGCAGGGACCTACCTGTCAGCTCTCAGCCGTCAGCTTTCAGCGATGGTAATCTCCGCCAACGACCAACGACCGGCGACCAGCGACTGGTTTCCCTCATTCGCGCCATTCTCGATCAGACCCAACTCGAAAAACTTCGCATCTCCTCGGTCGAACCAATGGATTGGACTGACGATCTCATCTCGCTGGTCGCTTCCTCGCCGCGGATCGCCAGGCATGCACACGTGCCGCTGCAATCCGGCAGTGATAGCGTATTGCGCCGCATGCATCGCAAATATCGTCCGTGGCACTACCGCGAAAAGATCGAAAAGATTCGCTCAGCGATGCCAACTGCCGCGATCGGCGCCGACGTCATGGTCGGATTTCCCGGTGAAACCGACGCCGAATTCGAATCCACACGCCGCCTTATCGAAGATCTCCCGTTTACCTACCTCCACGTCTTCACGTATTCTCCGCGCCCCGGCACGCCGGCTGCCGCAATGCCGAAGCAGGTCCCCGTAGGCATCGCACATGAGCGCAACAGAATCCTGCGCGACCTCGCCACCGAAAAGAAAGCAGCATTTATGCGTGGTTTCATCGGGAAACAACTTGACGCCATCACTCTAGGCTCATCGCATGGCGCATCCGCGAATACACTGTCATCCCGAGCGGAGCATTTGTTTTCGCGAAGCGAAAACAAATGCGCAGTCGAGGGACCTTGTGCTCCCGGCGAAGCCACTTTCACTGAAACCCTTACCGATAATTATCAGAAGCTGTTT
>JASIEN010000245.1 GCA_030045935.1 Candidatus Sulfotelmatobacter sp. | reverse complement strand
TTCCTGGGCGGCTTGCCCTTGGCGTAGACCACCATTTCTGAATCCATCCCCACTAGCACGCGATGCGCCTGGATCGCCTCCTTTACCTTGGGCGGCACGGTATCGAGGTATGCCTGCTCCTTACTGCGAGCATTGAAATCGAAGGCGGGGTAAAGCAGGCTGCGCAATTGTTGAGCTGTCATCTCCGGCACATATCTGTCGAAGTAAATATCAAGAGATGAGCCATGCACGTTGTTTCTAGGATTGTCCGGTTTGGCCCCGGGAGCCACGGTCACCGGAGCAGCGCCAGAAACCTCGATGCGCTCGTACCATTTTTTTCGCCGCACGGCCCCGCCATTCAGCTCGAAATGTATGTGGTCCTTGGTGATCTGGACCCATGAAATCTGCACCGGGTCGCCGGGCTTGATGGCGGGTCCCCAAATGGCGAGCGCCTGCTGCATTTCTTCCCCATTTGGAGAGATCACACCCCCTTTGAGTTCCAAACCCTTGGTACCCATGGGAAATGAAGTACGTGCATAGACCAGTTGCGTCTGAAAATCATGAATGATTTCCAGGCGCGTTTGCTGCTTTATGCGCGGGGCATTAGCAGGGATTGACTCGGCTTCGGGAGGACTGGCGAACGTCGGCCGCTGCGATTGGGGTTCCGGATTTGTGGCCCCAGAAGGCGCAGCAGTCTGGCAGGATGCTGGGGCTGACGCACAAAGGAAAGAAACCGAGAGAATGACCAGCAGAGACGTGCTCACCCAGCGCATACTACACCCCAGTCGCTAACGCCATTATACGAGATGAAGCAGATTCCAAGAGGGTTGTAGGGTGTTCGCCTGCCGATTCCGGTCGATCAGGCTGGGGCCAGTCCGAACTGGGAGCTCAGGAGCGCATCCACAACACCGTACACCCCCCGCCCTCGGCTACCTCACCGCGCAGTTCCCGCAATTCTGAGAAAACCGCCTACTAGACGAGTACAAAAGGTTGCCTCGGCCCCGGATCGGGACTACACTACGTCCGGTAGGAATCTGCGTCCCTTCCCCGCCCAGTTCGAGGTGACTCGATGCCAAAGCCAATTTTTCGATTGATCTGGGTCCTTTCTCTATTCTTCGTGGCGATGGTGTCGCGCCATTCGGCGGCGCAGATCTTTAATTTACCCGTAAACAACGGCGACAGGTTCAACTCAGCCGTGAACCTCGACGCCATTCAAACTGGCGAAATGGAGCTGAACATCTTCCTGGTAAACGGGCAGAATCCTGACGGCACTCCCCTGCAGATGCCAGCGGGCTCGGTTTCTGCGCTGGACCTCAAGGCCCCGGGGAAGGCGCAGCACGAATACGATAAGGGTTATCAACTGCTGATGCGGAAGGACCTTCAGGGTGCCGTTGACCATCTGTCACATGCGATCAACATTTATTCGAGTTATGTTGCCGCCCATAACGCGCTGGGCACCGCTTACCTGAATCTCGGACAGAAACAGCAGGCCCGCGATCAATTTGCGCAGGCAGTTGCTCTCGATGACCACCTGCCCAACTCCTATCTGAATCTGGGTTGCGCCCAGTTGTCGCTGGAAGAATATCCCGGCGCCCAAGATTCGCTCCAAAAAGCGTCCTCCATAGCGCCGCTTGATCTTCAGTTGCAGGTTGCTCTTACCTATGCGCAACTCAAGAATCACGACTACCCCGCAGTTGTCACAACAGCGGACCAGGTGCATAACCGGAAACACAAGAATGCCACGATCGTACATTTCTTCGCCGCTGAGGCGCAGGCGGCGCAAAACAATCTCGCCGGCGCGCAGAATGAGATGGAAACCCTGTTGCAGGAAGACCCGAAGTCGCCCTCGGCGGACCAGTTTCGCACTATCCTTGAGCAGATCAAGAGGGAACGGAATCGGCCGGCGTTAGAGGCAAAGCTGGAACTGATCCAGCCCGTTACGGTTTCCACCAGCAGCGATGCAACTCCAGAGGAACAATCGCGATACGCGCAGCATGTGTTACAGGACCTAAAGGAAAGGCGCCAGATCGCCGAGGCTGAAGCCGAGCCAGAGCCGACGTGCCCGAACTGCACCGCAACAATGGCATCGAACTCGAATGCACCCTTACCCGGCTCCGGAACCAACTTTACTGGCACCGTCATACGAACTAAGGTTGAGGAGGTTGGGGTTTTCTTCTCTGCTACCGATCACGGAAAATCAGTTACCAACCTGACTCCCTCCGACATCGTGGTTCGCGACGACAATAGACCACCGGCAGCAGTGCTTTCGTTCCGCAACGAGTCCGAACTGCCGCTGCGGCTTGGGCTCATCATCGACACGAGCGAGTCCGTCCACGAACGGATTTCATTTGAACGGGCAGCAGCTGTGAAGTTCCTTCAAATGGTAGTCACGGGCAAGGACGATCTTGCTTTCGTTATCGGCGTAAACAATTCGGTCTTGCTGGTACAGGATTTCACCGGGGACCAGACACTTACGGCTCGCGCCGTCAACCAGCTCGCGCCTGGTGGTGGCACTGCGCTTTGGGACGCGGTGGATTTCGCGGCGAATAAACTGGCAACCCGTGTGGAGAGCCAGCCCGTCGCCAGGGTTCTGGTCGTTCTCAGCGATGGAGAAGACAACTCGAGCACCGCCACACTCAAGCAAGCGATAGCAAATTCCCTCCGTGGTGAAACTGCGGTTTACACAATCAGCACGAGGGATCTTGGCGACCAGTGGCCAGACAACTCGACCGGTGAGCATGCCCTGAAAACTCTTTCGGAACTTACGGGAGGAACCATCTTCATTCCCGGCTCGGTGGGTGGCCTGGGCGGCAGTTTTAGCGATCTCCAGCGCGTCATACGCAGCCGCTATCTGCTCTCTTATAAGCCAGCCGATTTCAAGCGGGATGGTCGCTACCGTCCGATTGAGATCAAGGCCCAAAAGGAGGGCCGCCAACTAAAGGTGTACTCGCGCAAGGGATATTATGCCGCGGTCGCACAACCTCATTCCGCGGAACCTTAGGAGCGTAGACAGACGTCATTTAGAACCCCTCCAAAGAAGCGGCGGGCTCGCCCTGGGCTGCACTTCCAGTTTTTCTGATTTGGCCGGGGGATAAACCACTTTCAAGGACCAACCGGTTGGGGAGGGGTACTTTGAAACCTGCGGAACTTTGAAACCTTTGAAACTTGCCTTTACACGCTCTGCGGCCCGTGCTTCTTGTGTTGCTGGCACTTTTTCATGATTGCGGAACGAAGGCGGGTGCGGAGGTCGTCGGGCAATTCGTAGAGTTGCGAGTCACGGTAAATCTCGATGGTCTTCTTGGTTGTGTCGCACACCACATAGCAGTTATGGCACCAGGAAAGATGGTTCTCCAACTTGACCTTGGTTGATTCGTCGAGCACTCCGTCCAGATAGTTGGTGAGCTCGTTCAAAAACTCAGAGCATTTCACTGATCACCATCTCCACCTGCGCGATTGCCATCTTCATGATGATTTGCGGCTCCATTTCCACGTCTCTGAAAATATTTTCCCAACCGCTCGCGCAATTGCAACCGGGCCCGCAACAACCGCGACTTTACCGCGGGTACACTCAAATCGAGGGCCGCTGCGGTTTCTTCCGTTGACAGACCTTCCACGTCCCTCAGCACAAACACGGTCCGAAAGCCCGGGGGAAGGCCCTGTATCGTTTTGCTTAAAATCTCACGTAGTTCGGCCTGCGTGAATTGCTGTTCGGGATTCGGGCTCCAATCGGCAATTTCGCGCGGCAGCGAATCATCTTCTGTCTTTATGTCTTCATCGAGCGAAACGGTACGCTCAGGCTTCTTGCGGCGCAGCTTCATCAACGCTTCGTTGACGGCAATGCGCACCAGCCATGTGTAAAACTTCGACTGCTCCTGGAACTTGGCCAAATTGCTGTATGCCTTCAGGAACGCTTCCTGGACCACGTCCTCCGCGTCTTCGCGGTTTTGCGTGATGTGTTGCGCGATCCTGAAAACATTGCGGTCATAGCGCCGAACCAGCTCTTCGAAGGCTGAGTCGTCGCCCCGCTTGGCTGCCTGCACCAGCGCCAGTTCATCGCTGACAGGCTGTTCCAATTTATTTTGGATGGCTCCCATTGTTAAGGCGATTCAGTATTTTCGGGAATTCTGATGACGTTCCCTAGGTAGCTTTTATTTTACTTGGCGCGGCGGAATTTGCCCAATCGGGTCCTGGGCGTTGCGTCGGCCGAATCCGCTCGACATTCCCCCACCCCGAACAAGTGTCAAGAGAAACACTGTTTTAGCCCGATCTGGCTTTCTCTAGACCGGGATTTACGATACAGTCGAAGCAGCCGGGTACGCGGTCGAACACGTCCTTGCGTACTCTGGGTCGTGCCCACAAGTACCATATAATCAGTGCCTACGGGACGTATTACCTGAGCGGTTACGCCGCATCACCTCGACTTTGGCATGGCAAAAAAACATCAAGACGATGGAAAGCCCAATCAAATTGGGCAAATTGTCGAAAAGGCCGTCGCACAGGTTCTCGAGTCGCAGATTCCGGAACTGGAATCGAGAATCGTGCAGCAGGTACTCGACGCCTTGCCCGCGCAGGAAGGCGAAGCACAAAGCAGTTCTTCATCTGCAAACGCCAATGCCCTTGTCCAAGCCGTTGCCAATATTCAGGCCGGATCAAGTCAGAAGGAGATTCTCCGCGCTCTGCTCGATGCGGGGAGCGGCTACTGCTCACGCATCGCTCTATTTGTGGTCAAGGCCGGTGCCGCATCCGGTTGGCAGTCTCGCGGCTTCGGAGAAACAGATCCGGTCAAAGATTTCGCTCTCGACCTCACTACTGGCCCGCCCGCTCACAGTTATCAGAACCGGGTCGCCGCTCCAGGCAACATTGCCGAAATGGGAAGCGCGTTTGTTGAGCGCTTCGGCCGTCCTGCTAACGAGCAAATGCTGGTCTTGCCGCTCCTGTTGAAAGATAAAGTTGCGGCCATCGTTTATGCCGATGGTGGAGAAACCGGTCAGCTTGATCCCGACTCCCTCGAGTTGCTCGTAATGTCAACCAGCGCGTGGCTGGAAGTAGCTTCGTTACGCAAACAAGCCTCGAGAGATGAGGTTCATGCAGAGACCGCTCCGCCAGTGCAGACGGTTTCTTCCTTTTCCGATCCCTTCGCCGGGCATGCGCCTAAACATGCGGCCGCCCATGTGCCCGAGCAGGTCGTCGATATACCTGCGGCCCACGCCAGTACAGCCGCCGCTCCGGCGACTGCGGCAGATCCCTTGGCTGGACTGTCCCCGGAAGACGCCGAGACTCACCGCAAAGCGCAGCGCTTCGCCCGGCTGCTGGTGGATGAAATCAAGCTTTACAATCAGGCAAAGGTTGCGGAAGGCCGCCGCAACAAAGATCTCTACGATCGGTTAAAAGAGGATATAGAGAAGAGCCGCGGCACTTTTCAAAAGCGTTATGGAAATACCGCGGCCGCCAGTGGCGACTATTTTCATCATGAGTTGTTGCGTAGCCTTGCCGAAGACGATATTTCTGTGATGGGAGCGAATTTTCACCGCTAGCTCGGCGGCCTTGTGGTTGTACCGTGTCTCCGCAAAGAACAAAAGTAGTGCTTTCAGGTTCAATGAAGTGGTCGCCAGTTCAGAAAGTTGAAGGGCAGCTGCGCTGTCTGCCGGACTCGGCCTTTAGCCGCGCAGCGGCGGAAGACTACAGCCCACGGCGTAAGCCGTGGGTAAACCGAGACAAGAGTGCGAGCCCCAGAGGGGCGAAAGACGGAGTCCTCGCAATAATCGCATTCTGCGCCCTACTCGGTCTATTGTGCCTACCATCGGCAGCCCAATCATCCCAGACCGATGTTTCCTCGCAAAAATCCCCTGCTCCTTCCGGAACTTCACCGGTTGAAACCAAGCCCGCGACCACCCACAAAACCGTTGCCAAAAAACCCGCCACGCTCCATAGCACGACCACCCGCAAGCGTCCTCTCTCGCCCCGCGTCCGCCGTATGCGGCAAGCGTTCGTCGCTTCGGCAAGCCTTCGCCCCATGGCACAACAGCTTCTGGCCGATCGCTCTCTCGCCGCCTACAGCGGGGTGCTTAATTATGCCCGCCTGCACGCAAACGAAGATGCCGGCGCTCTGGCCTGGCTCGTCCTCGGTTACGCGCACGTTCTCGACCACGACTACGCCAAAGCTATCGATCCACTAAGCCGTGCCAAAGTTCACGCTGGAGACCTCGGCGACTACGTAGCCTACTATCTCGGCGTCTCATATCTGCAAACCGGTCGCACGGCCGAAGCTCTGGCCGCACTTGCCAATTTCTCCGAGCATTATCCGGATTCCCTGCTTGTCCGGGATGTCCGCCTCACGAATGCAGACGCGTTATTGCTTGAGAACCAGCCGGCCGAAGCGATCACCGTTCTCGAAAGCATTCGCGAGCCGATCCGCTCCGAT
>JASIEN010000244.1 GCA_030045935.1 Candidatus Sulfotelmatobacter sp. | reverse complement strand
GCGCTGATCGGGTTGCCCTCCGCGCACATTTCCACCGCTTTGGCAACACCAACCAGCCGCGGCAACCGCTGCGTGCCGCCTGCTCCCGGAATAATGCCCAGCTTGACCTCTGGTTGACCCAACTGCGCATTGGGCGCGGCCACGCGATAATGGCAGGCCATCGCCAGCTCCAAACCGCCCCCGAACGCGTTGCCATGAATCGCCACGACCACGGGCTTCGCCAGATCCTCGATTTGCCGGAGCGGCGCATTCAGTCCAGCGCCCCGCTCGCTTTTGCCCGAGGTGATCTTGCCGAATTCCTTGATGTCCGCGCCAGCCACAAATGTACGTCCGGCGCCAATAAGCACAATGGCCGATACCTCGTCATTTTTGTCGGCCAGTTCGATGGCTTGGCTGAGTCCGCGGGAAACGCTTGGGCTGAGCGCATTCACCGGCGGGTTGTTGATGGTGATAACGGCGACATCCTGGAATCTGTCGGTGGAAAGATTGATCAGAGGAGTGTCCATGATTGCATGCTCGATTCAAGATTCGTTTCGGCCAGAGACGCGCCTGCCAACGCGTGTTGGGTTTTCTAAGTACTCGAGTATTTCTTGCGTAGCTCTCGCTTCAGCACTTTGCCAGTAGCCGTCCTTGGTAAGCCCGCAATGAACTCGATCGATTGCGGACATTTATAGTGCGCGATGCGGGAACGGCAGAATTCGATGAGTTCCGCCTCGGTTACACTGGAATCCGGTTTTCTTACCACTACTGCCAGGGGTACTTCGCCCCATTTGTCATCCGCCATGGGAATTACTGCGGTCTCGTAAACGCCGGGATGCGCGACCAGCGCCTTTTCCACTTCGAGTGACGAAATGTTCTCACCACCGCTAACGATGATGTCTTTCTTGCGGTCGACGATGAGGATTCGTCCGTCCTCGGCGATCGTGGCCATGTCTCCGGTGTGAAACCAGCCGGCGCGCATTACTTCCGCCGTGGCCGCGGGTTGGTTCCAGTAGCCCATCATGACGCCGTCGGACCGCGCGACGATTTCGCCCATGGTCTTGCCATCGTGCGCGACGTCTTGGTCGCCGCAGTCGACGACGCGCAGCTCTACGCCCGGAATCGCGTAGCCGGTCATGGCCAGAGCGACGGGGCGATGCTCGCCCTCGAGTTTCTCTCCTGTTCTCGGTTTGGCGGTGGAAAGCACCGGCGAGGTTTCAGTCAGGCCGTAGCCGGCATAACAGATGCATCCCAGCTTTTCTGCCACTTCACGAACCAGGGTTGGAGAAGATGCCGCTCCGCCAATCGAGATCCATTGCAGGCTGCTCAGGTCATATTTTTCCCGCTCGGGGGAATTCGCCAGCGCGGTTGCCATGATCGGCACAAGACTCAACGAGTCGACATGTTCCCGCTCGATCAGGCGAAAGACCTCGGTGCATGTAAAGCGCGGCAGCATTACATGCGTACCCCCGACGAGCGTAAGTGAATGTGCTGTGCCCCATCCATTGGCATGGAACAACGGAATCGTGTGCAGATCGACGCTGTCGGATTTCGTAAGAAAAGTCAGGCAAACCGAGAGTGCATGCAGATAGACATTTCTGTGGGAAAGCATGACGCCCTTCGGATGGGCGCTGGTGCCGCTCGTGTAGAACAGTTCCGCCAGCGAGTTCTCATCGATTTGAGTGATATCGGAGCGGTAGGGTGTGGCTGCCGCTAAAGCCTGGTCGTAATTTTTGGCGGCAAGCCACGGGGCTTGCGGCGCGCCATCCAGCAGGAAGAAATTCGTGAGCGAGGGAACTTTTTGGCGGAAAGAGTCTACAGACTCGATGAATTCCTTTTCGAGGAATAGGATTTTCGCGCCGCAGTCATTCAGAATGTAGGCGAGCTCATCGGGAGCGAGGCGGATGTTCAGCGGAAGCAACACTGCACCGGCCTCCACAACACCGTAATACGCTTCGAGAAGGCGGTGGCAATTCAGGCTAAGGAAGGCTACTCGATCGCCCGGGGCTACTCCCGTTTCGAGGAGAGCGCCAGCAAGACGGCTCTCCCGTTCAGCAAACTGGGCATAGGTGAATCGCAGGTTTCCGCAAACCACCGCCGTCTTGCCGGAGAACTGCTGCTCGGCATAGCGCAGGAATCGCACGGGAGTCAGGGGGATGTTCATGGTCTATGCATCAGCACAATTCCGGCCGCTTCGTTATCGGTTCGCTGCTACCAGGCAGACTGACCTCCGTCGACGACCAGCACATGACCGGTCACATAGTTGGAAGCGTCGGAGGCAAGAAAAACCGCGGCGCCCTTCAGGTCGTGATCATTGCCAAAACGCCGCAAGGGGATATGCGATAGAAAAAGCTCACCATAATGCTCCAGCACTCGGTTCGACATGTGCGTGGGAAACCAACCGGGAGCGATGGCGTTCGCCTGAACATTGTGAGCAGCCCACTTGCACGCGAGATCCTTGGTAAAAGCGATCACGCCCCCCTTGCTGGCGTGGTAACCGATCGCGGAAAGTTCCGGCGGCGCGCCGCCGAGCCCCGCGACGGAAGCAATATTGATGATCTTGCCCCGCTCTTGCCGAATCATGACCTTTCCAACTTCCTGCGTGCACAGGAACGTTCCGGTCAGGTTGGTTTCGATCACCTTCGTCCAATCTTCCAGCCGCATCTGCTCGACCGGTGCTCCCCAGGATACGCCCGCGTTATTGATGAGGATATCGATTCGACCGAACTCGGAGAGCGCTACTTCCACCATTTCGCGGACGCTGGTTTGATTCTTGACGTCGCAGGCACGTGCGATGGCCTTGATGCCAAGTTGCTGCAACTCCGCGGCCGCTTGGGCGCAGCGTTCTTCGTTGCGGGCGCATAACACCAGATTCGCGCCCATCTCTGCCAGACCATCTGCCATTTGCCGGCCGAGACCGATCGAGCCGCCGGTAATGATGGCAACGCGTCCGGTAAGATCGAAGAGCTGCTTCACGTTCACGGCGGATTCCCTAGTACTTCATCTCTAGAACGAAACCCGCGCGCCGAGTTGGATTTCGCGCATAGGAAAGGCTGACGTGAAAGAAAGCGGGGTGCTGGGTGTAACCACCCCACCTCCTTGCAGGGCTGTTCCTGGACGAAGTCCTCTCACGTTAAAAGTTGTGAATGTGGGGGCGAACCCGAAGAGCGGACTGACTTCGTTGTTCACGCTGGCATAGTTCGTGCGATTCGGGATGTTGAATCCTTCCGCTGTGAATTGCAGAGTAGCCCGCTCGGCGATTTTGTGCTGCCAGGTCAAGCGCATGTCAAAGTCGTAGTAGTTGGGGCCGAGGCCGGTGTCGCGCGGCGCACCGATGGGCCGTTCGTTGGTGGTATGGTTGTCGCCGTTCACCTCGCCTCCAGCAAGCAGGTTAAAAGGATGGCCGCTATGGTAGGAGAAAATCGGCGCCAACTGGAAACCCGACAGGATGTTCTGCTTCCAGGGGCTGTCGATCACTCCCGCAATCACGACTTTGTGGCGTTCGTCGAACTCGGAAAGCGCGCGGTCGAGATTGATGTTGGTTGGATCCTGCGGCCCGTAGTCGGTGTTGTAATCCGTTGAAGTGTCAATGCCCTTCGCAAAGGTGTAATTTCCGAACACGGTGAAGTGATCGCTGAAACGCTTTTTAACTTCGAGAATTCCGCCTTCGTAGAGAGCGTATGCCTCGGAGCTGTACTGGTTGTTTTGTACAACCAGGGGATTCACAAAACACTGGACGGTGTTACAGGGAAGACCCTCAATGCCCCCAAGCGGGTCGGCCCCTCCTGCCGTTGTATTCCAGTTGCGATACGAAACTGTCTGCCCGTTGGCTAGGGTTACAGTCGTGAATGGCGCCGGCAGCAGATTGGTATCGATGGCAATCGGCAGATGTTGCGTATGAGTGTAGATGCCGCTGAGAGAAATCGAAAATCCGGGAGTAAGTTCACGCTCGATTCCAAAGGACGCCTGCTGCGCGATGGGAGGACGGTAACCTGGCTGATTTACGAAAACCACCTGCAACGGCCCGATGGGGCCACTGTTGGTGACATTGATGCCGAATGGAGCGACGGCGGCAGGTGTAATGCAAGCCTGATTGCCAGCAGTCGGCGTCGTACATTGAATCAACCCTTGGCCGAACAGAGTCTGAAATACAGTGGGCGCACCTGCAAGACCAAGCGCCGGAACCCCCGCGAGCGGATCGACATAAATCGAAATTTCACGGTTGCATGGGCTGGTGCCAGTTCC
>JASIEN010000021.1 GCA_030045935.1 Candidatus Sulfotelmatobacter sp. | reverse complement strand
GAGGATGGCCTGGCGCGGCCGGTTTTGCGGCGACACCTCCGTACGGTTTGCCGACTTATACGGCCAATCTCTGCCCGTTATGCGGCCGGGCTGAGTTTGCGAATTTGGGCGAGAATTTTCGTCAACCGATTCGAGAGTCGATCGAGGCAGCGTCGCGGTGGGCCATCAGGCAGGGACCGACGGAACATCTCGATGGCATGCTGAGCGAAGAGCAGAGAGTCGATGACACCGTCCAGGCCGGTGCGGGGAGAGATGGTTGGCGCTTTGGGTTGTGGGATTAGATGGCGAGGTTTCTCCCGGGCCAGATGGTACTCGCGCTGCAGATCATTCGACGTGACGTCGACGTACCGCATTGTCATCTCTGGATCGGCGTGGCCGAGCAACTTCATGAGCGCAGGCAAGGTCACGCTGGAGCGAATCATCTCGCTCGCATATGTGTGTCTGAGCTGGTGTGGAACGATGCGGGTGGTTATGCCGGCGGCTGCAGTCACTTCGTGGAGGCAGTAGCGGAGTTGGCGGATCAGGGCTTGCTTGCCATCTGGACGGGACAGAAGCCAGCCATCGGGAGGCAGTGGATCGAAGGAACGGAAGAAGCGCATACGCTGCACAAGCTCACAGACAAATGCATCTACCGGGACCATTCTTTCCGTCTTGAACTTGCCGAGCGGAACGTGGATCGCCCAGCGATCGGGGCCGACATTGCGGAGGCAATCATAGGAGAGATCGACACATTCACCAATGCGCATGCCGGTATGGCGCAGTAGCAAAAAGATGTTGGCCGGCAGATCGTTACGGCGAAGCAACTCTTGCTGGATGAGTTGATCCTGTTGTGCGGTCAAAGCTCGAGGTAAACGTTGAGGAGGGCGCGGAAAGTCCTCGCGGCGGATTAAACGTGCCAACTCAGGAAGTTGGGCGCTCCAGGCAAGCTCCTCAAGGATACGTCGGAGTTGTGTGAGGCGATTGATGTAGACGGCCGGCGCCAATGGTGGGCACTGTGAGCGCAGATGGGTGAACCAGCCGAGGATGTGGGGTTCCCGGCGCAACTGATCCAGTGAAGAAACGGAGGGATGATTGTCCCCGAGATAGATCAGAAAGTTGCGCACAGTGCCACGATAGGGACGGGCTGAATCCCATTGGAGTCCGGCGGTCAATGACTCGAAGGCACGCTGGAACTGGAGAGCCAGGGGATGCTCAAAAGAAGCTAGACGAGAGAGTTTCATGGTCGCGTGCCCGGCACCGGCCTGATGTGTTGAGCGATTGCTCGCGCATATTGCTGGTAGACCTCGAGAGGAGTGACCTGCATATAGACGAGCGTGGTTTGGATATTTGCATGACCCATCAACTGCATGAGGGCCGGTAAGCTGATGCCGGCGCGCACCATATCCGACGCGAAGGTGTGTCGAAAACGGTGAGGATTTGCAATCTTGACTCCGCTAGTCTGGCGATGATGGCGGAAGAGTGAGCGTAGACCCGCGGTAGTCATCCGAGCGCCGCGAGCCGACCCCTTGAGAGAAACGAACAAAGCGGTAGAGGAGATGGCCGGCCGTTCCAACCGCAGATAATGATCGAGCAGTTGAGCGGCTTCCGGAGCCAGGGGAAGAAAGCGGGTCTTATTGCCCTTACCGCGCACGCGAATCTGCGCTTCCGGCAATAGCAGATCGTTCTGATTCAGATCTAGAATCTCTTGGGATCGAAGCCCCTGCAGCAGCATCAAACCGACGATGGCCAGATCCCGTGAGGTACGAAAGCTGGACCAGAACCGTGCCACCTCATCCACTGACAATGGCGTAATGGTCCGTTTGGGGGCCCTCACTCGTGGTCGGCTTAGGGCAAGCCTTGGTTTGCCAATGCCCATCGGTGCTCGTTGCCAATAGGTCCTTTGAAATCCCGGAGCAATCGGATGAGGAGCATCAGGGAACAGATGGCGTAGGGCTTTATCGACAATGGCAACGCGGGTGTTAATGGTTGAGCCGGACAACGGCGGCTGTTGGCCGGACAGGAATAGCACGTAATCGAGCAGCGTCGATTCCGTTAGTTTCTCTTTGGCGATCGTATCGGTATGATGAACACTTTCCCACCAACGGAGAAAGTACAACAGTTCGTTCGCATAAGTTTGCAGAGTGTGATCAGCGAGGCGGCGAACGGTCTCGTAATCGAGATACCGATTGATCCAATCAATCTCACGTCCTGTTGCCTTGACGATCACGCGGTACGGACATCGCGCGGGGTTGTCCGATGACTGGTGAGTAACGCCAAAAATCATGACCGAGCAGCCTCCAGCAGCGTTTGAAACTGCCCGGTATCGCCGCCATTGGCGAAGAAGCTGTTCGGGTCATGGCCCTGGGGCAGTTCGACCGTGCAAACTTTCAATCGTTGTTCCCTAAGCCGGTTCGCGAGCGCTTGCGTGGCACGCTGCCCGCTGCCGTTGGCGTCGGCATCAAAGGCCAGGTAGATGGTTCGCATACCATCGCACAGCTGACGAAACTGGTAAGCGTTGAGCTGGGTTCCCATGGCGCAGGTAACATTGTGAAAGC
>JASIEN010000243.1 GCA_030045935.1 Candidatus Sulfotelmatobacter sp. | reverse complement strand
CCGACAACTCTGGCATGACGCAGCCGACTCTTGAGATAGCAGAGCACCTGACCAGCCCGGGCAGCGCCGTGGGAACCATAGCTTACATGTCTCCGGAACAGGCGCGCGGTGAGGAACTGGATGCGCGCACCGACCTGTTCTCATTCGGCGCTGTACTTTACGAAATGGTGACCGCACGGCAGGCGTTTCCAGGCGCAACTTCGGCCGTAGTTTTCGACGCAATTCTTCACAAAATCCCCTCTTCGCCCCTGCGCCTGAATCCCGAAGTTCCGCCCGAGTTCGATCGCATCATCAGCAAAGCCCTCGAGAAAGACGCCGAACTCCGCTATCAGTCGAGCGCAGAGCTGCGCGGCGATTTGAAGCGCGCCAAGCGCGACTCAAGTTCGGGACGGTCGAGCGCAGCTCAGACGCTCGCGCCCGAGCCTGCCGCCACGGCCGGCGGCTCGGTTGGGCTGGAAGTACGACCGAGGAAATCGGGAGGCAAAATTTACATCGCGGCGACGATCGTCGTTGTCGCCGTTCTCGGCGCACTTGTTGCATATTACTTCCGCAATTCTTCGGGCGGGCCAAGCAAAGTGGAACAGATCAGCCACTGGAACAAACCTATGAACGGTGCAGTGATTTCCCCTGACGGCCACACCGTGGCATTCACTTCGCCCGTCGGAGGGTTTGACCAGGTTTTTGTGATGCTGGCTTCTGGCGGCGCTCCGCTGCAACTTACGAGTGATTCTGTCGACAAGAAGGTGGAAACATTCTCGCCCGACGGCACGCAGGTCTATTATTCACTCGACTTCACGCACCAGGAAACTCACTGCGTGCCTACTCTCGGCGGTGCATCAACCATGGCCGCTCTTGGGTTCGGACTACGGCTATCGCCTGACGGGAACACTTTCTACTATTTCAGACCCCGCGAAGCCGTCGTTTTTCGCAAATCGAAGGCGGGCTTTGCGGAAGAGCCGGTTTTTCACACGCCTGAAGGCTCCAGCCCGGTCGCGCTTCTTCCTTTCCCGGACGGCAAGGACTTGCTGGTTTTCACCGGCAATGACATTGTTCAGGGCTCCACAAGTCTCACTCTGTTTCGGGTAAATCTCACAACTCTCGCCTCGCAGAAAATCGGCGAACTTTCCGGCAGTCCTACTGGTCCCGTCTGGAACGATCCCGGCCAAGCTTTCCTGTTCAGCCGTACCGTCAATGGTGTCACGAATATCTGGGAGTACCACATTGACAATGGTAGCTTGCGGCAAGTCACTTCCGGAGCGGGCCCTGATCTTTCGCCCATGTCCGTCGCTTCTGCCAAAGGAATTTATTTTGTGAATGGGCGCCGCTCGGGCTATCTCACGGCCTACCATCCCCGGACGAAGCAATCGATCGATTTGGTGAGTGAAGAGGCAAGTCAGCCGTGGATCTCCTGGGATAGCCGCCTTGTCATGTACATCACGCTCGCGGGTAATGCCCAGCAGAATGAATTATGGGTTTCCGACATAGACGGCAACAACCGCAGCAAAATCACTTCCGGCACCGCACTTGTAACCGTAATATTCACATCGGATGATTCCAAGCTGATATTTGCAGCCGCTGAGGGCGGCAAGCCCAAAATGTACAGTGTGAAACTGGATGGTACTGACCTTCGCCAACTGCCCTGGTCTGGTATTGAGGGCGGCTATGGCGCTCCAGATGTAGACCCGAAGTTTTTTTTCCTGGGTGGCGAGGAGAAGGAGTTTGGAAAGCTTGCTATCTGGAAGGTCGCCACCGACGGTTCCACCGTCGAGAAACTAGGAGAGAATTGCGGGGCGGTCTTTGATGCATCGCCCGATGGAAAATATCTCCTTTCCTCGAGGACTTCGAATGGGCTGGGTGTCAGTGAGCTCTCTCTGGCTGAGAGAAAATGCATATCACTGTTGCCGGACGTAAGTGCTCTCGTTGTTCACTTTTCTTCGGACGGCAAGGCGATTTTATATCTCGACGCTTCCCACGGTGAGACCATCATCTATCGCGTCCCATGGCATGATGGAAAAGTAACCGGGCCTGCGGAAGCTGCCATTAAACTGCCCTTCGCCTTCCGCCAAGGCTATGCCGGCGCCGCTTATGATTTTTCTAAGGACCTTGCCACTGTCGTTTATGCGCGTCCCGGAGGCAATGCCGATCTGTATCGTCTGAGCCAGAGATAATCCCCGCAAACATGGGGACAGGCGCCCGTCTGTCGTAATTCTGCCGACGAGGTTTTCCGGAGGTATGGCAGGCTGGGCCGCATCGCGCGATGAGGCAGAGCTATAATCACTTTCAATGCGCCGACTTGCTTCCGCCCTTACCCTTGCTTTGCTCATCTCCACGGTGGCTCATGCCGACGCACTCCGCGGTACGCTCATCCACGAAGAGGACCTCCGCGTTTCGCCCAGCGACGATGCCGCCAAGCTCGCCCAGGTCGCCCGCGGACGCGAGATCGTCATTATCCAGACCAGCCGCGACTGGACTCAAGTCGAAGCCATTCTGAGGAATCCCAGCAACGAAGAAGG
>JASIEN010000242.1 GCA_030045935.1 Candidatus Sulfotelmatobacter sp. | reverse complement strand
GAGAGCCCAAGCCAGCCAGTACTTCTTCAATTCGCTGTCCTAGCTTTTCGCCACGCTGTTTTTGCCGATTCTCCCCATACTGGCCCACAAGGACCCCTCTGGCATACTCCTCCTCAGAGATTCCCAACTTCTTCGCTACAGCCTTCTGCTCTTCGTTCAACCGTGGCAGCTCGGACTTCGGAGCATTCATGGCGTTCTGCCAGTCTTCCACGGAGCCCGTACTACCCGAAATGAAGACATCGAAATGCGGCGTAGCCATCTGCAATTCCTTACTTTGTCGTCCCCTGCACTTTGGCGATGATCTCCTCCGCGACCGATCGCGGAGCCTCTTCATACCGCGCAAAGTGCATCGAGTATTCCGCGCGGCCCTGCGTCGAAGAGCGCATGTGCGTCGCGTAGCCGAACATCTCAGCCAGCGGCACAATCGCCTTGATCACCTGCGAACCAGCGCGGTGCTCCATGCCTTCGATGCGTCCGCGGCGCGAGCTCAAATCGCCCATGATCACGCCCGCGAAATCTTCCGGCGTAACCACTTCCACCGACATCACCGGCTCAAGCAGCACCGGAGAAGCCCTGCGCGCCGCTTCTTTGAACGCCATCGAGCCGGCAATCTTGAAGGCCATTTCGTTCGAGTCGACTTCGTGATAGCTGCCGTCGTACAACGTCGCCTTCACGTCGACCATGGGATAGCCCGCGAGAATCCCGCCCTCCATCGCTTCCTGAATTCCCTGATCGATCGGCTTGATATATTCCTTCGGCACCGACCCGCCGACGATCTCGTTGACAAACTCGTAGCCCGCACCCGGCGTCTGCGGGTCCAGCTTAATCTTCGCGTGCCCATACTGCCCGCGGCCTCCGGTCTGGCGAATGTATTTGCCTTCGGCTTCGGAGTGCTTACGAATCGTCTCGCGATAGGCGACCTGCGGCTTGCCGACATTAGCCTCGACCTTGTACTCGCGCATCATGCGGTCGACGATGATTTCGAGATGCAACTCGCCCATGCCGCTGATGATGGTTTGTCCGCTGTCCGGATCGGTGTGAACTTTGAAGGTGGGGTCTTCCTGCGCCAGCTTGCCCAGCGCCATACCCATTTTTTCCTGGTCGGCCTTGGTCTTCGGCTCGACCGCAACTGAGATCACCGGAACCGCGAACTCAATCGACTCCAAGGCAATTGGATGCCGCTCGTCACAAATCGTGTCGCCTGTGCCGACGTTTCTAAGTCCAACTGCCGCGCAAATGTCGCCCGCCAGAATTTCGCTAATCTCTTCGCGCTTGTTGGCATGCATTTTCAGCAGGCGCCCGATGCGCTCGGTTTTGCCGGTGCGAACATTCAGCACCGAGTCGCCGGTCTTGAGCTGCCCAGAGTACACACGAATAAACGTCAACTGGCCGACAAAAGGATCAGCCATGATTTTGAACGCCAGCGCCGAGAATGGCTCTTTGTCGTCGGCTTTGCGCGTGATCGGCTGGCCGTTGTCGGGATTCTTCCCGTGCGTTTCAGGAACATCGAGAGGCGAAGGCAAGTAATCAACTACGGCATCGAGCAGCGGCTGCACCCCTTTATTCTTGAACGCGGTTCCAACCACAACCGGAAACACTTTCAGGCCAATGGTCGAGCGGCGCAGCGAAGCACGCAGCTCGTCGGCGGTAATCTCTTCACCTTCCAAAAATTTGTGCAGGATCTCGTCGTCGTTTTCGGCGACGGTCTCGACCAGCTGCGCGTGGAACGCTTCAGCTTTCTTCTTCAGATTGGCGGGAATTTCTTCGATGTCGTATTCGGAGCCCATCACATCGTCTTTCCAAGTGATGGCTCTCATGCCGATCAGATCGACGACGCCGATAAACTTGTCTTCCTGGCCGATGGGAATCTGGATTGCGACGGGCTTGGCACTCAGGCGCTTGCGGATGGTATCGACCGCATGCTCGAAATCAGCACCCATCTTATCGATCTTGTTAATGAAGCAAATGCGCGGCACGCCGTACTTATCGGCCTGACGCCAAACTTTTTCCGATTGCGGCTGCACGCCGTGCACTGCGTCAAATACGGCAACAGCGCCGTCGAGCACGCGCAAAGAGCGTTCGACCTCCGCCGTGAAGTCAACGTGGCCAGGTGTATCAATAATGTTGATGCGAATGTCGCGCCAAGTACAGGTTGTCGCGGCCGAGGTGATCGTAATGCCGCGCTCCTGCTCCTGCTCCATCCAGTCCATGGTCGCAGTGCCTTCGTGGACCTCGCCGAGCCGGTGCGTCCGTCCTGTATAAAACAGGATCCGCTCCGTCGTGGTGGTCTTGCCGGCATCGATGTGGGCCATGATGCCGATGTTTCTGCAACGCTCTAATGGGACTGTTCTGGGCACGACTTTCTTCTACTTTCTGGGCTCCGTAAATCAGCTTTTAGCTTTTAACTCTTAGCCTTTAGCCAAACCCTCGCTCGCGCAACGGTAGAGCTAAGAGCTAATGGCTAAGAGCTAACAGCTGTTCTTCACCACCGATAATGCGCGAACGCCTTATTGGCTTCCGCCATGCGGTGTACATCTTCTTTCTTTTTGATGGCCGCGCCCTTCCCATTCGCGGCATCGAGCAACTCATTGCTCAACTTGTCGACCATGCCTCGCTCCGCACGCAGGCGGGCATAAGTCAAAATCCAGCGGATCGCAAGCGAAGTGCGGCGATCGGCATTTACTTCCACCGGCACCTGGTAGTTCGCACCGCCAACGCGCCGTGTCTTTACTTCCAGCAGCGGCTTGGTGTTCTCAACCGCTTTCTTGAACAGCGTCAGCGCGTCACTGCCTCCGCCCTTTTCCTGGACCTTGCCCAGCGCGCTATAAAAGATGCGCTCCGATGTGCTGCGCTTGCCCTGCCACATCATCGAGTTGATGAACTTCGTCACCAAATCTGAGCCGTACACGGCATCGGCTGGCACGGTCCGTTTGACGGTATGTCCTTTTCGAGGCATTTAGGTTTTAGCTCCAACATAAACTCTGTCATTCCGAACACGCGCGAAGCGCGGGTGTGGAACCTGTTTTACCCGGGATCGCCCGGCTTTTCTACCCCTTCTTCGCTCTCTTCGCGCCGTACTTCGATCTTCCCTGCTGGCGATTGGCGACCCCGACCGCATCCAGAGTTCCGCGAATCACGTGATAGCGCACACCCGGCAGGTCTTTCACACGGCCGCCACGAATCAGCACAATCGAGTGCTCCTGCAAATTGTGGCCGACACCGGGAATGTAGGTGGTCACTTCGATTCCATTGGTCAAGCGCACGCGGGCCACTTTGCGCAGCGCCGAATTCGGCTTCTTCGGCGTCTGCGTGTATACGCGCGTGCAAACTCCACGCTTCTGCGGACACCCCTGCAGCGCCGGACTTGCCGTTTTATATCGCGGCCGCTTCCGCCCCTTCGCCACCAACTGATTAAATGTAGGCACTATTCGCCGCTCCTCGTTGCCAAACGCACATTCTTTCAGAATCGCTGTGCTCAGGCTGTCGACAAGAGCCAGACAACCAGAACAGCGCGAATTAATCCACCCGGCTCACTTACACGCTCCGGGCTGGCGGGCACAGCAACCTCGCCATACTTCTCACCGCAATAACGGAGAGATTCTCGGTACGAATCTAGATTTTCCTGCCTTCGACGGTGGCACCCGGCCAGTTCCGGGGGTGCTCCGTATCGCCGGCCTTGTCCTGCATATCCTTTCGCGAACCGCCGTTGCGCCCAATTCAGACGCACCGGCAGCCCTCATTAGAATGGGCAAAAGGTAGCGCAGGAACGTTTCAGCGAGGAAAGTTCCCAGCAGTCAATCGCCGGAAACAGATGTCTCAAACCCTGCCGCGTTCACACACGCGAATCGCGGCACACAGCAAGCCTGGATTAACTCGCGGAACCTATCCAATATAGCAACGAAGTCGACGGATCGTCAAATTTTGTTTCGCAAGTTGTCTTTTGAAAAGGAGGTTGAGTTTCGTCTGGGCAGGAACAACGACCGATATCCCCTTCCACTTGGCCTTTCTCAGGAGGGCTCCCGTTCAGCGGAGCATACGAGACTTCGAATATCGCCAGGCGGCGCATCGTTGGCGAGGCTGCAAATGACCAATTGCCTTTGACGACCCAGGCAAACCGAGTTTTCGGGTCCGCATCTCATCCACACAGACGCCTTCGGCTTGCCGATTCCGTCTCCATTCTCTAGACTACAAGTTTTCCACTTCAATGAACCGTTCGTCTGCATCAAGCGCGGGCGTTCGGAGAGGATACATGGCAAGATGGCATTTTGCGGCACCCGGTGTTGCCGCGATAATCTCGCTCTCCTTATTACTGCCCGCATGTGGAGGGAAAAAGGCCCCTCCCGCAGTCTCCGGTGTTCCGGCCAAGATAAACTTGAACCCCAGCGTAAGCTATTCCATTCAGTCCGGAACCACAGTCCAACTTACCGCCACCGCGCAGAATGCCGCCAACAGCTCAGTCAACGTGGTATTCACTTACAACTCCAGCAATACTGCCGTGCTCACCATTTCTCCCACCGGATTGGTCTGCGCCGGGCAGTGGAACGCCCCCGCCTACACCATCTGCCAGCCAGAACCTGGGGGCCAGGGGATTCAAGTCACCGCCTCCGCCGATGGCGTGACCAGCGCCCCAACTTTATTCTGGGTGCATCCTCCCATTGCCAGCATTCAGATCAGCGTGGTTCCTCCCGTGAATCAACCTGCGCCCGCCTGTCCGGACCAAGGCCCGCTGCCGGCAGCCTGCAACCTGCCGTTTAACAACACCTGCAGCACGAACCCCACAACTAATGTCTACACGTGCGGCTGCCTGTCGCAAAACCAGATCGTAACCCTTCAGGCCACAGCTTTCGACGTCAATGGGAATGATATGACTGCGGCCGTCGGTCCGTTTACCTGGGTTGGGGCCAATTCCACGGTTCCCCAGATCACGCCAATCGTGACCGTGACCGCCTACAATGTTCCCACCAACCAGGCGACCGTGTCCCCAGGCACTCCCGGCCAAACGCAAATTGTGGCTTCGGCATCGGGAGCTTATAGCCAGCCCTATAACTTTGAAACCTGCCCCGTGCAGTGCATCGATCTGGCGGTCGGTCAACCCCAAACCGGTGTCACGAATTTCGTCACCAACAAGGGAACTTCCCAGACAATCTCCGCGACTGCCGTTGACTTTCAAGGTTGCATCGTACCCAAACCTGGCTTGACCTGGGTCTCCTCGGAACCTGCGGCAATTTCCGCCGGTACAACCTGCAACAACGCGACCACGTGCGCCGTAACGACTCCTCAACAGGGCGCCGCAAGCATCACGGCAACCTGCACGCCCCCGGCCTGCAATGTCGGTTTTCCGATACCCCTTGCGGGCGTAGCAACCCTCCCGCAGCCCGTCTATCCAGTTACTGCGATTTCAGGCGTCGTAACCGGATCAGCTGCGACTACCGCCGTCCTGTCTACCACCCAGGATTGTTACAGCCAGCAACTCTGCGACGTGGGTCTTTATAACGTCTCGAGCAGCACCAATCTGCCCGGCCCAGGCGTGACGTTGCCCACTCCGCCGAATTCGCTAATGTATGATCCTGCCGGAGACAAAGCCTACGTGGGCAGCGAATTCGGCGCGTATACCGTGAATCCTGCCAATATAGGGACCAATACCAGTCCATTCGGGGCGTTATTGGCAAGCGGAACCCAGCAAGGCGTGGTCACCGGCAAAGTATTGGCCATTGCACCGAGCGGCAACACCGCCATATTTTCGGATACTATCGCCAGCCCCAATCAGATCTATGTGGTCAACATCGCTCCCGCATCGACCACCCCGCTTAACCTCAACGCTGCAATCGCTGCCGCATTCTCGCCCGATGGATTGAGAGCTTACATCCTGGCCGACGGCGGTACCAGCCTGTACTCGTATTCCACGCTGCAATACCTTCAGCCGGTTACCGTGCCGTTGTCGGCTCCGGCTACGCAGATAGTTTTTAATGGAAGCGGGACCTTTGCGATGCTCGCAGGAGGAGTCGCCCCGCCGACCCTAGCGGTCTACAACACATGTAACAACTCGCAGGTGACGCTCACGTCCGCCAGCACTACTTTCACCAGCCCACCGCAGTTCCTTACCCTGGTGCCGGGGGGGAATATCCCACCCGGTACCCTGTACGGAAACACGACCATCCCTACGAATCTCGACACTACAGGCCTCGACTTTTTCATTGGGCTCGATAATGTTGGGAACGGGGCCAGCACGGGTATTGACGTTATCGCCACGAATACGTCGTTCTTCTCGGGGCCGCCGTACCCTTCGTTGTGCCCGCTTCCAGTTACGCTCGCGCAACTCACACCCTTGACCACGCCCCCGACACTATGGTCGGCAAATCCTTATCACATCAGCATCGGCCAGGGCACGTTCCAGCCCATCAGCTTTTTCGTGACCGCAAGTGCTACCCAGGCCTACATTGTGACCAGCGATGTGGGCGTTCTGATCTACAACTTCAATACCAATTCGGTTTCCAAGATTCCACTTGTCAACAATGCCAGCCCGGTCGCCGCAAGTGTGTCGGCCGATGGCGCGTACATCTATGTCGCCGGTTCCGATGGACTGCTCCATCAACTCAATACGTCGATACTGCTTGACCAGAATCAGACTTCATTCTCGCCTCTGCCCAACTCTTCCAACGATTTCTGCTTCAACGAAACGACCTGCAGTTTGGATTTGATCGCCGTGAAACCGTAAAAGAGTTTGAAGGGGCTCGGCTTTAGCCGAGCGGATCACGAAATTACCTCTCGGGACTCTCGTCTCAAGGCTCGCTATGCGGTTTTCGCCAAATCCTTGGCCACACTATCCAGAACGCCATTGACGAATTGCACCGACTCGGGGCTGGAAAACTTTCGCGCAATCTCGAGCGCCTCGTTGATCACCACCGCACGAGGTGTGTCGGGATAGGCAAGAAACTCGGCCACTCCCGCGCGCAACAGATTTCGATCTACCGCAGCCATGCGCTCCATGCGCCAGTGCTGGGCATGTTGTTCAATCAGTTTGTCGATCTCGGCCACGCGATCCGTAGCCACACGAAACAAGTCCTCGGCGAACCCGCGCACCTCCGGACTGGCCGAATTATGCTCAGCCCAGAACGTGCGGCGCACCTGATCGACTGTCTGCTTGCCCATATCCGCTTGAAAGAGCATTTGCAGACACAACTCGCGCGATTTTCGTCGTGTACCCATGTGCAGTCGTCAGCTCTCGGCTGTCAGTTGTCAGTTTACTGTAGAGAGGGATTACTTGCTTTTCTTCTTCGAAGACTTGTCATTCCGAACCGATCGGGAGGATCGGCGAGGAACCTGCCTTTTGCTGACAGTTGACGGCTGATCGCTGATAGCTGCTCCCAATGACGCCATCTCCACCGCTGCCAGCGCCGCTTCGAATCCCTTGTTGCCCATCTTCAGTCCTG
>JASIEN010000241.1 GCA_030045935.1 Candidatus Sulfotelmatobacter sp. | reverse complement strand
GAAAATCAGTCAGAACTGCGGGCCGCCGTCAACGCTGCGGTGCGCTCGAATCTCGCGATCTATACCATGGATCTGCGTGGCCTCCAGGCGCTCGTTGCGGGGGGCGAAGCGCAAAATGCCAGCCTGCGAGGAACTTCTGCCTATTCCGGGCAGTCCATGGTTAACGCTTTGAACTCAAACTTCACCACGCAGGAGACTCTGGTTACGCTCGCCGCCGACACCGGCGGTCGCGCCTTCCTCGACTCCAACGATTTCGGCCAGGTCTTCAAAGGCGTGCAGCAGGATACATCCACGTACTACCTGCTCGGTTATCACAGCACCAATCTTGCGAAAGATGGCCGCTACCGCCGCATCGTGGTCAAGGTTAATGTCCCCGGCTTAAAGATCGACTACCGGCGCGGCTATTACGCAGCTGCGGACTATCAGCACTCGACCAAAGAAGACAAAGAACTTCAGCTGCAAGAGGAACTTGCTTCTGAATTGCCCGCCACCGATCTGCCGCTATACCTCGGCGCGGCTTACTTTCGGCTGGAGCCGAACAAGTTTTTTGTCCCCATTTCGCTGGTTGTGCCCGGATCACAGATCCCCTTCGTTCGCAGCAGCGACCGCGATAAAGCCACGCTCGACGTTATCGGCGTAGTGCTCGACAGCGAAAACCACCCCGTCACCAGAATCCGCGATACGGTCAAGCTGGCAGTGAACACCACGTCAGAAGTGCAGAAGAAAAACGTACAATATGACACCGGGCTGAGCCTGCCGCCAGGCAAATACCATCTCAAATTCGTCGTGCGTGAAAACCAGACGGGACATATGGGATCATTCGAAACCGATCTCGAAGTTCCCGATCTCAAATCGCAGCCGCTCAAGATGAGTTCGATTGTGCTCGCCAGCCAGCTTGAGCCGGCAAAGAAAAGTTCGACTCCCAACCCACTGATTCGCGACGGGTCCGAAATCATTCCGAATGTGACCCACGTTTTTTCCCCGGCCCAGCACTTGCGGTTGTACTACGAGGTGTACGACCCGGGGCACTCGAGACCAGCGCAATCTCCTGACTCGCGTTCGCCGAGTTCCGGCATCCATCTGGTCACCAGCGTCTCTTTCTTTCGGGGAAAGACAAGGGTTTTCGAAAGCTCACCAGTCGAACTGACGGACTTAAATGCTCGCGAGCGCAAAGCGGGAGTGTTTCAACTCGATCTGCCGCTGAACGCATTAAAACCGGGTTTCTACACCTGCCAGGTGAATGTTATCGATGATGCAGCCGGATCTTTTCTGTTTCCCAGGCTGGCTGTACTGATTCGATCGGACACCCGGTCCGCCGCCCGATAAGTGCGAAGCTGCTTCCTGATCTATTACTGAAACTGGGTACCTCACTTCAAACGGCGCGACTACTGCGGGAAGCCGATTTTGTGCACCAGTTCGGCGTAGCGCGGATCGGAGCGCAACGAATCGAAGCTGGGATCTGTAGGCAGAAAAATCAGGAAGGTGTTGTGTTCCCGGTAAGCAATGTTGAGCCATTCGAAGGCATGCTCTTTGTCACCGATGTCGCCGTAGTAATCGGCAATCAAGTAGGGCGCCAGATAATTGACCCCGGCTTTGCGTTGCGCGGTTAGAATATCGACCGCCTTGTGTGCCGTGGCCGGCCATCCGCCGGACCTGAAAGCAGCTTCCATCGCTGGTGCCAGCTCGGCAAGGTTCTTTTCTCCGGAGAGTTGCGCGTAGATGTTATATTCCTGGATCACTTGCGCATATTTATGCTGGCCCCAGTAGGCAATCGCGAGATCGTTGTGCGCCGCACTAAACGAGGGATTCTCTGCGAGGACCTTCTGATACATTTCGATTGCTTTATCGTATTGGCGGGAGAAGTTGTAAGCGTCGCCCAGAGCGCATCCGATGATGGGCGAAAGCGGATCGAGTTCATGCGCGCGATTGGCTTCGGCTATGGCTTCCTGCGGCCGCTCGCCAATATATGACAGTGACTGAGAGTACCATTGATGGGCTGTGGCATCACTGGGATCGAGTTCGATGGCTTTCTTGAACTCGACATCGCTCCCGGAAAAATCCCACTCACCTTGCGACTTTTCCAGCGCTAGGTCGGCGTGCGGCCGGGCCAGGGTTGGATCGAGTTCGAGCGCTTTCTCCGCGTTCGCGGCAGCCTTGGCGAAGAAGTCTTTGGGATCGCCTTCAGCATAAGAGACCAGCACCACGTAGACGTCCGCCAGCCCGACGTACGCCTGTGCGTAACCCGGATCCTTATCGATGGCCTGATTGAAATAGGAAATCGCTGTTTTGAGGTCCGCGCCGGTGCGCTTGTTCCAGTAATAACGGCCCTTCACGTAAAGCTGGTACGCTTCCGGATTCTGCGTGCCCTGTTTGGTGACCTGTTGCTTTTCGGCGCCGCTCAACTGCGAGCGCAGCCTGCCGGCGATGTCGCCGGCGATCTGCTGCTGGAGCGACATAATGTCCATGGCTTTGCGCTCGTAGGTTTCTCCCCAGATTTCGGTATTGTCCTGCACGTTGGTCAGGTCGGCGGTGACCTGAATCGTATCTCCACGCTGCACAACGCGACCGGTGAGTAAGGCATCGACAGTCAACTCCTTGCCGACCTGTTGCACGTCGATGTCTTTGCCTTTGTATCGGAAAACCGAGTTGCGCGATTTCACTTTTAACTGAGGGACGTGGGCGAGGCTGGCAATTAAAGATTCAGTGAGGCCGTCGCTGAGAAAATCAGTATCGGCGCTGCCGCCAGAATTGGTAAATGGAATTACGGCGATGGACTGGACTTGTGCGGTGCTTGACCTTGAGCGTGCATACCAGATTCCGGTCGCAACTGCAGCGATCAATAAAACGGTGACCGCGGCAATCCAATATTTGCGTGCCGAAGTTGCCTGGATTGTTGTGACCGCTGTGCCAGATTTTCCAGATTCGGCTTGCACATTCGCGGCCGAAGCCGACGCCGAGATCGGTGATACCGATTGTGAGGCAGCTGACGAGGAAACTGGCGCGACCGCGACTGATCCCGACGGCGGAGTAAGCGCTGGCGCGGAACTTGCTGCCTGACTCGTCGCCGGGTTTATTGCCGAACTCGCGGCAGCACTTCTGCCGGAATCGATCTCGCGCTTCAACCGCTTCAGGTCGGCGCGCATCTCGGAGGCGACCTGGTAACGCAGATCGCGATCTTTTTCCAACGACTTGTTAATAATGCGTTCGAGCTCTGCCGGCAAATTGGGATTCAAGCGCACTGGCGCTGTGGGCGCGCGGTTCAGGATGGCGTCGAAGATCACAGCAGAAGTGTTGCCAGTGAAGGGCTGGCGTCCGGTGGCAGTTTCGTACAAAACGGCGCCGAAAGAGAACAGGTCGGTACGGGCGTCGAGTTCTTCGCCGCGCGCCTGCTCGGGCGACATATAGGCTACGGTGCCGACGGTGCTGCCCGGGCTGGTAAGGTTCGCCGGGTCGACCGCGGCGGTCGCTTGGGTCGCGCCCACCGGTTCGAGTTCTGGCAGAGGCCGCCCGGCCACTTTCGCCAACCCGAAGTCGAGAATCTTGGCCTGTCCACGTTTGGTGATGAAAAGGTTGGCCGGCTTCAGGTCACGGTGGACAATTCCCGCGGTGTGCGCCACGTCGAGAGCGTCGGCGATCTGAACACCGAAATCCACCAATTGCTCGATCGAAATCGGCTTGCCCTCGATGCGATGTCTCAGCGTGGCACCATCGAGAAACTCCATCACGATGTAGTGACGTTCCTGATCTTCCCCAATGTCGTAGATCGTGCAGATGTTGGGATGGTTCAGGGCCGATGCGGCCTGCGCCTCGCGGCGGAAGCGCTCGAGGGCTTGCGGGTCTCTGGCCACTTCGTCGGGCAGGAACTTTAGAGCTACAAACCGGTGAAGGCGGGTGTCTTCCGCCTTGTAAACCACGCCCATTCCACCGCCGCCAAGCTTCTCAACGATGCGGTAATGAAAGAT
>JASIEN010000240.1 GCA_030045935.1 Candidatus Sulfotelmatobacter sp. | reverse complement strand
GCGATAGGGATTGATGGTCCAAGTGAAGGGCATTTGGCGTTTGCTGATGCAGCGGTTTAGCAGAGATTTAGCAGGCAGAGTGAAGTATTCGACTTGATGGCCCTCGCGGAGGGATTCCCCCTCGGCCGCGAGACGGGCAATGCCGACCAGCGGCGAAATCGGAGGAGCCTCAAACAATGGCAGGCTGGGCATATTCGCCATTTGTTCGCCTATGATAGAACGAAGTCCGGCGCACGTCAATGCCGGCATGGGGTTATACGTTTCGGGAAAAATTCGGCTACACCCCACCCTCTGCCCCTGTTTTGGCTGCTCCCGCCCGCGCGTTGGAATGTACTCGTGCAGTCCGCAAATGCGAGTGCGCGTTCGAATGGTAGAGAAGCTAAATTCCCCTTACACGAGGGCCGTGATGCAAATGTCCCTCACCCAACAAGGAGATGTGCTGCACAAACACGGCCTGCCATGCAAGCTTATATTTCCAAGTGCGAGATCCTGTGGCAAATGCACGTTGAATCGTTACGTAACCCCGGTTCAATTGATCTCCGCGATGGAATTGATCCGGATTCGCGACATGCTGGAGCAGGCGATGTCGCTGGCACCTAATCGGCGGCCCGCGTTGCTCGATAAATAGAATGTCACAAATGGGATGTGCGGCTTGGCTGCCGCTGTTGAAAGACGACCGGCTTCTGGGGTGAAAAAAACGAGGCAGATGGATGGAAGCCATCTGCCTCAGCCAGGAGGGCGACCTCTTTTTACTGGTGTTCGTTAAGTACACCCGGAGCGGTCGCTGCCGGATAGGTGTAAGGGAAAGCGGCCGAGTACGCCGCGGCTGCTGATTTCGCAATGGTGCCCGGGTCGGTCGTCACGTAGAGAACCTTGCTAGTCAGGGCCACATTGGCGATGGTGTAGCTCGTGCCGTTGATGGTGATCGAACCGCCTTCCCACGTGGTGCCCGCGGTGAACTGCACGCCACTGACCCAGGTTACTTTATAGCCTTTCTTCTTGGTGAGCGTGCCGGAGGTACTTACCGTGCCCGTGGTGTTGGGAACCGTAATGCCAAACGGCCCCTGAATGGCGCCGCCTACATCGCCACCCGCTTCCTCGCCGCCGCCCAGCGTATTGCCGTTATCCAACGAATTGGCAGGAGTGGCAGCACCGTTGTCTCCGGCGACCCCGGATTGCGTGAAGTGGGAGCGATAAACGTCAAGCCCATCGCTGCCGTCCGATGTGTAGAAAGGAACGTAGTCGGATACGGTCGAGTCAACGAGATCCTGCGCGGTTTGAGCCAACACATCCGGGCCGTAGGGATCAACTCCGAGCAGCGAATTCGGCACCAGGTACCGCTCCAACGACCACGCCTTGTAGGTGCCGTTACGAAGATTGGGGAACGAAGGTCCTCCCCATACATCATTCGCGTCCGTCACCGTGCCGTTTGGCAATTCCTGGTTGGTTGTTCCGGGAATCGCCAGCGGATCGACGCCATCCAAAGTCAAATAGTTGTAATTGGACTTCGCTAATTTTGAGACATTGGCGAAGCTGAAGAAGATGTAGCCAAGCGAGTCGGCTGTTCCTAGCGCACTCACCACTTCACTCGTGCTGAGCGCGCGCTGCCGTACACCGTGAATGGGCGTAGAAAGGTTCAGCGGGTTGTAGGGACTGTCGTATGGATTGGTGACGCCAACTTCCTGGGAATCATCTTTATTCTCTTCGGTGCGGAACTCACTGAATTCTGCCACGTTCATTGCAGCGGCGAGGGGCTCACGCAGGATAAGAGTGAGCGGAGTTCCGGCGCCATCGCCCGGCCCACCAAAAGCTGCATTGTGCGTGTCGGCGATGGTGGTGCCATCAAACAGATGAGCCAATGGGAACGGACCCTTGGTGCCAATTCCGGTAATGAGGTTGGCTGTAGACGAGGAGAATGTGCCCCCATTGTTCAAAACGAAAACAATTACCGAAGCGCCGACGGGAATCGTCGTGTATGCGGGAACCGCGATTTTCGTGATGGGATCGGTTTGCCCGCTTAAGCCGAACGCGACTGGCGTTGCCTGCGTTCCCGTGCCCTGTGCGGTATAGATTGGCGATCCGACTTCTTTGGTCGGTCCGATGTAGCCCAGACCCGCCCAGGTCTTCGTGTTCAGTTTACCCAATGCGCGAGTGGTAGCGAATAAGGCATCTTCGGGACGTAAATCGCTGAGGGCAGCGTTGATGTGAGCATCGCCAGCTCCGGTTGCGGAAGTCCCAATCGCGCCGGACACATTGGGTGCGTTGACAATCGAGACGTCCGCGTTACCATCCGGCCAAAGAGTTTGGGGGGAAACGAGGTTGTTGGCCGCCCCGGGTATGAGCTCTAGCTGCGCTCCGCTGCCCGTCGTTTCCTGCGCCGAAAAAGCTCGCACCGCGACCGTGGCATCGACGCTTTCTGCGGTCCAGATGTCGGTGACGCTGGTGTTGCCGGTCGGGTCGCTGGCGGCAGCAATCCAGACTACAAACACGTTGCCTAAGGCCGGCAGGATATCGCCGCCAGCGCGAGTGTCGAGGATGTTGGCCCCATTTTTCGCGGTCCAGTGAAACGTGGCTTGTTGGCCAGGTTGCCAGGTACCGTTAGCGACATTGTTGGCAATTTCGTTAAGCGCGAGCTGGTCGGCGCCGATTGCAGCGGTTAGGAACTGAGAGGACGCGCTGGCCGCCACCAAATGAAGCGTTTGCGCAGAGACAGAGAGGGCTCCGACAAGAACAACTGCCAAAAGCGTGGCTAGATTTAACAATCTTACTTTCATTTCCGTTCTCCTTGAGTGGGTTCTTCCCTCAGAACTCGTTTCCGCTTGACCAGGGAAGCAGGACATATCTGGAAGCCGACGCGAATCTCCTGGGAATGAAGGGCTGGGGTCACCCCTCGCTGGCAGTGCGGAATTCTAGGGCAACGGAAGGCGAATGTCAAGCAAACTTATCTACATTATTATGTTAAAAGACATCCGGAAATGGCTGTCTGGCAAGGGGTTTGGATTGTTACGGCAAAGTTACAGCGGCGGGGAGTCGCATCAGAACGGGGAGCTAGATACGTGCCTCGTGGGTCGGCGAAGGAACTGGCGAAGAAAGTGGCGGCACTCAGAAACCATTAAACTGCCTGGGTTATCGACAGCGGCGAGTGCCGTCGTGACAACCGCGTGTGACTCCGA
>JASIEN010000239.1 GCA_030045935.1 Candidatus Sulfotelmatobacter sp. | reverse complement strand
GCGACGCCGCCAGCGGAGTAAAGTGCCACGCATGCGGCAACACATTCAGCGGCCCCGCAAACGGCAGGAAACGCACCGCAATGGCAAGCAGAACGAAAATGTAGGCCAGCATGATCACCTCACGACTGCTTCACTATTCTCGGCGCGCGCAGGCGGTACGTCAAGAGTGGCGAGACAAAAGTGATGGCGCAGTTTTGTAGATTGATCGTCTGTGTCATCCAAAGCCCCGCGCTTCGAGGAAGACCCTCAGCTTCAGCCGAGGGCGGCGCAGCCGCGGGGGCAAGGAGCCTGCCCTGAGCAAGTGAGCGCGGCGAACGCGTCGAATGAGGATCTGGCGTGCGGCGAAATTGCGTATGCGCAAATTGCGGGTGCAGCCTCTGCACTCCGTTTCTCATCTCAACCCTAGCAACTGGAGAGTCTACTCGCCTTGAAAGCCGCCGTTCTCAGAACGCCCAGACAACGCCTTCAAATCGAGGACGCACCTCAGCCGCAGGCCGCAACCGGCGAAGTCCTGCTGCGCGTACGCGTCTGCGGAGTCTGCCGCACCGATCTCCACATCGCCGATGGTGAATTGCCTCCGCTCAAGCAACCGCTGATTCCCGGCCACCAAATCGTCGGCATCATCGAAGGTGGCGCTTCACCTGAACTTCCGCTCGGCTTGCGCGTGGGCGTTTCTTGGATGGGCGGGATCGACGCCACATGTCCTTACTGCAAGCGCGGCCAGGAGAACCTGTGCGACTCGCCCACATTCACGGGATACACCGTCAACGGCGGTTACGCGCAATATGCCGTTGCGCGCAGCGACTTCGTCTATCCGTTGCCGCCGGAACTCGATGACCTCCACGCCGCGCCGTTGCTGTGCGCGGGCATTATCGGCTTCCGCAGCCTGCGCGTTGCCGGAGTCGAGCGCGGCGAGAGCGTAGGCCTGTTCGGCTTCGGAGCGTCGGCGCATCTGGTGATTGAGGTTCTCCACGCGTGGAACTGCGACGTGTATGTCTCCACTCGCGGAGCTTCGCATCAGGCGCTCGCGGAGTCGCTGGGCGCGAAGTGGGTTGGAACTGAGTATGACAAGCCTCCAGTGGAACTCGATCGCGCGGTAACGTTCGCGCCCAGCGGAGACGTGGTCATGGCCGCGCTCTCCAGCCTGCGCAAAGGAGGAGTGGTTGCCATCAACGCCATTCATCTCGACCGCATGCCGCAATTCGACTACGACAAGCTGCTCTGGGGCGAGCGCCAGATTCGCAGCGTCGCCAACATGACGCGCGCCGACGCGCGCGACTTCCTGAAGCTGGCAGCCGAAATCAACCTGCAACCAAAGGTGACAGTCTTTCCTCTCGACCATGCCAACGACGCTCTCGCAGCTGTGAGGCGCGACGCAATTGATGGAGCAGCAGTTGTTGTGTCGTGAAGGGACTCGTTTGGATGTGGAAGAGCGGCGCTTTAGCGCCGCGTTGACAGTCTTCTACATGATGTCATTCCGAATCGCTCCGAAGGAGCGGTGAGGAACCTGCTTTTCTCACCACAAACGCTTGTCATTCCGACGCGCGAGCGAAGCGAGCGAGGAGGAATCTGCTTTTTGCTTGTGGCAAACCACAGAAATCGCTTTTGGGCGTTTTTGGGGCGAAAAGCGTCGATCTTGGTGCGAATTTGGAGGGCAAAAACGGCGTTTGCAGCGTGCTTAGAACGAATAAGTGGTTTGTTTCCAATGTTAGTTTATCATTTTATTACTCCCTCCCCCACCCCCCGCTTCGTTTGGAATCAATGAGTTGCACACATGAGTGTGTCGTAAAATCGTCAGCCCACGGGAGTTACATACTAAGTTCGGTGAAACAAAGGAGTTAGGTGGGGCATGTTGCAGGATCGCCCTCTCCGCGGAATCGACGCGCAACCCACCCGCCGAAAGGCGCGATGGGTGGGGCAGCCTCAGCCTTGGTAACGTAGGCAAGGTGTAAAGCTAGGCCAGCCCCCAATTGTTCTTCGGAAGGAACTTCGCCCTCGTGACCGGAAGCGGTGCACTGGCCCTTCCATCCACATCCCCGGGGGAAGACGATGGGGGTGAAGCCAGGTTCCCTCAAGCTTCTGCATTGGCAAGAAATAAGGACAGGCCATTGATTCGTGAACGAAGGGTAAGAATTTCCCGACTGCCATTCTACTCAGCGGCCGATTCGAAGCCAACGCCGAGGAGAACAAGTGATCGTAGCAGGAAAACCTTAGACCAAAATACCGGACAAGTACAATTTCCTGTTTTCCGAACAAAAAGCAGGTTTGGGTTGATATCGCCCGAATATCTGGTAACGTACTCGCTCCCCCGGCGGCCTTACCCTCGCGGAGGTCGACATGGAGCCTTCCAGTTCAGTCAGTTATTCGGAGCAGCCGGCGTGTGATCCGGCTCTAACCTCACCAGTCACCTTTAATCGCGTTCTACAGGAAGAAATCGACTGCGTTAATCGGTCCCGAGGGCTGCGCCGCATCGAGGCTCCTGCCACCCGCGATAACCTGATTGGCCTAGCTTTTTCCGGCGGCGGGATTCGCAGCGCGACTTTCAACCTTGGCATTCTCCAGGCATTAGCCGAGCAGAAGTTGCTGCACAAGTTCGACTATCTTTCGACAGTCTCCGGTGGAGGTTACATCGGATCGTGGCTCGCTGCGCTCACTCTGCGTCTAACGCGGGTCACCGAGGCGTCCTCGTTTGCTAATGTCGAACAAGCCTTAAGGCCCGGAAAATATACCCCCACCCAACGCAGCGAGCCATCGGTGCTGCACTGGCTGCGCATGTACAGCAACTACTTGACTCCACATACGGGAGTGGTCTCCGGAGACACGTGGGCCATGCTGGGCACCTGGCTCCGTAACGTGGTTTTGAACCAGACCATTCTGGGTATGGTCTTCGTCAGTCTCTACCTGTTGTGTCTGGGCGTCCTCGTCTGGTTGGTTGTGCAAGTTACCGCCGGGAGCAACGATCAGGCCCTTCAGATCGCCGCTGGCGGTACGCTTTTTCTGGCCTCAATCATGATGGCCATTGATGTCACGGAGGAGGAGCCAACAAAAGCAATTCGGCAGACCTTTTTTCAGCGGATCAAGGTTACCGTCACAGTGATGTTGCCATTCGTGGTGGCTTGCATTCTGCTCAATTGCCTCGTGTTCCAACAATCCAACGACTACGCCGGGAATCCCACTTGGTGGTGGGCCCTGGCCGGGGCGGTCTTCTATTTCCTGGTATGGGGCGTGGTCGCGCTGATGGCCGCGATCCGCCGGCGGTTGGGGAAGCGACAAGGCAAGCCAGTGAGGAGAATGATCTCAATTCAAGCTTTGTTGATCTTCTCGCCGATCGCGGGGGCAGTTGGCGCGTGCTTGCTGCAAGCCTATTGTTATCTGCTGAACCAGCCGCAACATATATACAACTTTGAATGGCTCGTGGTGGTGTTTGGTAGTGGCGTCGTTATGACCATATTTTTGTTGGTTGGCGTCCTGCACCTTGGACTTGTGGGCCGC
>JASIEN010000238.1 GCA_030045935.1 Candidatus Sulfotelmatobacter sp. | reverse complement strand
AATATTTTTGGTGCAGTTGAGGAAAATTTCTGCGATCAATTTTCTGAAATCTGCACCGTCACCCTGGATGGAAAGCGCGGATTGCCGGGCCGCGTGTGGGGCGCACATGGTGAGTGGAGCGTCAGGGCCAGGTAAACACTTGAGGCGAACGGGAGAAGGAATCTCCACAGAGGGTGCACAGGAAATGCAGAAAGGAGCTGCCGGCTTTCAGTTTTCAGCTGTCAGCTTTGCGAATTTTTTCCGAAGTACGGTGGCAGCATAGTGGCCGAGAGAGACAACAGAGGTGGAAAAGCCTCGGGTCTTGCCCGAGGCTTTTATTTCTTCAGTAAAGTGCAACGGCATGGTGACGGAAAACTGATAATTTCCGTGGACAAGAGTGTCCGGGCCACATGAGTGTCCCCGCGGCACATTCCATCAGTCGCTATCGCGCCATCGCTGGTTCCTGAACGGCCTTGCCAGATTTGAAGGCTTCGTAGCGGTGGTTGATTTCCTCCCAGTTGACCACGTTCCACCAGGCCGCAAGATATTCAGGTCGGCGGTTGTTGTACTTCAGATAATAAGCATGCTCCCAGACATCGTTCCCGAAGATGGGGAAAAGTCCCTGAGAGATGGGACTGTCCTGGTTCGGCGTGCTGATGATCTGCACGTCTCCGCCGGATTTGCCAGCCAGCCAGACCCATCCGGAGCCGAATTGCTTCGCGCCAGCGTCATTGAACTTGGCCTGGAAATCCTTGAAGTTGCCAAAGGTCTTGTTGATGACCTGAGCAATGGGGCCGGTGGGATCGCCTCCGCCCCTGGGCTTCATAATCCTCCAGTACATGGTGTGGTTGACGTGTCCACCGCCATTATTGCGGACCGCGGCGCGGATGTCGTCCGGAATGGAATTGAGGTCGCGAAGCAAATCTTCGCCAGACTTCTTGAATAGCTCGGGATGTTTTTCGAGGGCAGCGTTCAGGTTCTTGACGTATGTCCCGTGATGCATGTCGTGGTGCAGAGTCATGGTTTGCTTGTCGATTGTCGGTTCGAGGGCTGCGTAATCGTACGGCAGAGGGGGTAGTTCGAAAGCCATGATTTTTCCTCCAGATTCTTATTTTACTGATGATAGAAGCGGATGTGCAGATTCAGTTGGAATCCATCATTAGTGATGCAAATTGGGGCAGCGGTTGCGAAGAAGATTTTACACCTGGGATGACCCGGGTGATGAACCGAAACGTAGGATGGTGGGCCAGTTTCAGAGGAAGCAAGCCAAACGCGCCCGTTCGGTCGCTCGCGCTCTCTCAGGACAAGCTCTCTTTATCGCGCGGCTTGCCCAGATCCTTCGCTTCGCAAAGGAGGCTCGCTCAGGATGACAAGCAAACTGCACGATTCCCGAATGATGATCTAGTTCGCGCTCTATCCCAGGACTTCGCGCACTTTGCGGGCCAGGTTTTGCAGAGTGAAGGGCTTTTGTAGAAAAGCTTTGGGGGGATCGGATGGCTTGGCGTTGGCGAATGTGTCTTCGGCATAGCCAGAAAGATAGAGAGACTTGATGGCGGGACGGGTCGAGAGCAGCTGCTGAACCAGTTCATGGCCGCTCATGCCCGGCATTACTACATCGGTAATGATGAGATGAATGGGTTCAGGGTGACTGGCGGCGATGGCGAGGCCGGCCGCGCCATTGGCGGCTTCGAGGACGTGATAGCCGCGCGATTCCAGAGTTTCGCGCACCAATTGGCGGACCGAATCCTCGTCCTCGACAAGAAGGATGGTTTCCGATCCACCGGCGGCGGTGGAGGAGACAGGAACGGAACGGGCATTTTCGCTCTGTTCCTCGACCTGCGGGAGATAGATCGTAAAAACAGTTCCGCGGTCGGGTTCGCTCTGGACGAAGATGTAGCCTCCGCTCTGCTTGACGATGCCGTAAACAGTGGAAAGACCGAGGCCAGTGCCTTTGCCTTTTTCTTTGGTGGTGAAAAACGGTTCGAAGATGCGGGCCTGGGTTTCGCGGTCCATGCCTTGGCCGTTATCGCGGACCGAAATCATGATGTAGGGGCCGGGCTTGATGAAGGTGTTCTCGGGGCGATAGGAATTGTCGAGGGCAACGCTGGCGGTGCGAATGCAGACTTTGCCGCCATGGGGCATGGCATCTTTGGCGTTGACCACGAGATTCATAATGACCTGCTCAAGTTGGCCGGCATCCGCACGGGTGCAGCTGACATCGGGAGAAAGGCTCGTAGTGAGTTCGATGTGCTCGCCGATGAGGGGCGTGAGAAGACGTTCCATGTCGGCAATGATGGAGTTGACGTCGATCACCTTCAATTCGAGAAGCTGCTTGCGGCTGAAGGCGAGGAGCTGGCGGGTCAGTGTGCTGGCACGGTCGGCGGCCTGCTGAATGGCTTCGGCTTTGGTGTGCAAGGGATGGCCTGGATTGAGGTGGTAAAGCAGGACCTCGGTGTAGCCGCTGATGACCATGAGCAGGTTATTGAAATCATGAGCGATGCCACCGGCCAGGCGGCCGACAGCTTCCATTTTCTGCGCTTGCCGGAATTGATCTTCAAGGACGCGGCGTTCGGTGATGTCTTCGGCGATGGCTTCAAGCACGTCGGAGGGTTCATCTCCTCCAGCGACGGCGCGGCCGCTGATGCGCACGGTAATGATGGCGCCATCTTTGCGCTTCCAGCGGACTTCGAAACCGTCCATGCGTCCGGTACGGCGGAATTCATCTACCAGGCGGGTATATTCGGCGGCATCGACGAACACATCCTTTTGAGGGTCGAGCGCCAGTACTTCCAGAGCATCGCCGTATCCGAGCATGCCGATCAGTGCGGGATTGACATCGAGGAAGCGGCCATCGAGGCTGGCGCGGTAGATGCCGTAAACGGCGGTTTGTACCAGCGAGCGGTAGCGTACCTCTGAGCGGCGCAGTGCCTGCTCGTTCCGCTTGCGGCTGATGGCGGCAGCCAACTGCTGGGCCACGAGCGCGAGAACGTCTTTGTCACGTTCGCGGAAGTGAACATTTCTTGAATAACTCTTCAATATCAGCGCGCCGAAAATGTGGTGATCTACTTTCAGGGGAACACCGAGCCACTGCAGGGGGACGCTGGTTCCGATGGGAATTTCACCCCGCCGGGTAAGCAGTTCGGCAATTTCGGGCGTGCACAGCAAAGGTTCGCCGGTCCGCAGCACGTATTCTGTAAGACTGGGACCCAGCTTCGCGGGTGTGGAAGCGGCTTCCTGCTCATCGACAAAATAGGGATGAGTCAGCACCTGTGATTCGGGGTCGTAAATGGCAACGGCGAAGTTGCGGGCTGGCATCAGTTCATCGACAATGCCGTGAATGGCGGCGAAGAATTGCTGAAGATCCTGCGTGGCGCTGCCTTTCTCGGCAATGCGGTACAGGGCGGAACTGAGCGCTTCGGCGCGTTTGCGTTCGGAGATGTCGCGGTAGATGGCATAGAACGCCGGGATGCGGCCCTCATCTATGAAAGAGCCGGCGGAGACGAAAACGTCGAACAGGCTGCCATCTTTGCTGCGGCGCTGGGTCTCGAGTGTGATGGGTTCGCCACGCTGAAGACATTGAGCGATCCATTGGGCTTCGGCGGCACGGTCGGGGGGAAAAACTAACCCATCGATGGTTTTTCCCAAGATTTCTTGCCGAGAATATCCGAAGGTTTGTTGAAACTGATCATTTACACTCTGAATGCGGAACTCAGAATCAAGAATAACGAGAGCATCGGGAGAGTTTTGGAAAAGTTGTTCGAAATAGAGCGGGGGAATCTCAGCATTAAGATTTGAGGGCTGCGAATCGGAAGGCT
The DNA here is from genome assembly GCA_030045935.1 of Candidatus Sulfotelmatobacter sp. Taxonomy (GTDB): domain Bacteria; phylum Acidobacteriota; class Terriglobia; order Terriglobales; family Acidobacteriaceae; genus Sulfotelmatobacter. The sequence goes on along the minus strand of JASIEN010000238.1, from coordinate 4,864 downwards.
CGGCATTTGCCGGAACAAATGCGGCCGCACCGCGCTCCAACGCTTGACGCAGGCGCCTGGCACGAACCAATTCCTTTGACTGTGGTCGCTGGGTGACCCGATCACCCATGTGGAAAGCTCCCCCCTCAGAAGCTCAGCCCTCTGGGATGGTAGAACGCGTGCGGATTTACCCGAAAGTTACAGAAGTAATTGTGGGGAAAAGCGAGGCTGTGTATCAGTTTGAAATTCGATCTCGTGGAATTACGCGCGCATTCACAGGCCTGAGAATCAGCCCGGCAAATGCAAGCAGGTTTGAGCGATCACGTTTGATCGCTGGAAGAAATGTGACGATGGCCGATAACTAACTGCCGAAAGCGCGGGTCTTACAAGAAGAAATCGCTATAATCGCTGCACATCCATGAAAAAAGACGGCAGGAAAGCCTTTGTTGAAATCGGCTTCATTGTTTTTCTGTTCTACTCCAACCTACTAATGGGAGAGTTTGAGCGCTCGGGAATGGGGCAAAAAAAAGGATTGCTCTGGGCTCTATCCGACGTATTCACAGTGCGCAACCTGGAGATCGCGATTGTGGCTGCGACAATCGGCTACGTTCTCGTCCAGCTTTTGCGGAACAAATTCTAGGGAAAAATTCAAACTGATACAAAACCAAGTTTCAAAGGATTCAAAGTGGCCGTGATTTTCAGGACGAATTGCCGAACGACAAAGGCTCTGGAACTTTGAAGCTTTTGAAACTTTGAAGCCTGGTTTTTGAAACCTAGCTTTTGGTAGCCAGCATTTCACAGACGCGGCAGATCATGTCGCGCTGGCTTTCGGTGAGGGTGAGGAATTCGAAACCGTAGCGAAGTCCGTCGCGGTAGCGAACGATGGCGCGCAGTTTCAGCGGATAGGGGCTCAGAGGCAGGGGGATCTCAAGAGAGACAATCTCGCCGGTTTCGAGATCACCGGTGAGAGTAGCGCCGATTCCATCCTGGCCAAGTTCGGTGGAGCGTCCCCAGCAAGTGCGGAATTCGCCGCCCTGAAACATGCGGACCTGAAGGCGGGAATCCACCGCGAAGCGCGGGAAGCGGCGTTGGCGGTGCCCTGGTTGCACTCTGAGCTTACCGGGCGCGAGTTTTTTGCCGGGTGAGGCCATTTAAATTCAGTTCTCAGTTCTCAGTACACAGTTTTCAGTTGCCATCCCAGTTTCAGCGGTCGGCTATCAGCCGTCAGCTCTCAGTGAAATCCGATTTTCCTGATGGCTGACGGCTGACAGCTAATTTCCATGCAGCAGATAACCTGGTTCGAGCGGAAGTTTGCCTGCCAGTTTGACGACCGAAACGCTGCTATTGATTGAGTACACGTCAACAATGCCAATGGCGCCGGGCAGGGCCGCGACCTGATTGACAATGTCTTCATCGGTGGCGACGACCAGGATGGCTGGATGGTTGCTGCGTCCATGATTGGCCGCAGCGATCAGGTCAGTGACATCTTTTTCTGACATCCCGTAGATTTTTTCGACCACCATCCTCATTTCCGGTGAGGTTGGCTTGCGCATGATGAGAGTGACGGCCTTGCCATCGGGCCAGCGATTGCTTTCTCCCTTGCAGATCTTCACCAGCTCGGGAAGAGTCATAGCTTGGAAGCTGTTCGTTTTATTTGAGACAAGAGCGAGATCACGAGCGGAGGCGAGGGAGGCGCTGATGAGCAGAAAGATAGATATACGCGCCAGTAGCCGAGAGAGCACGCTTGGTCTCCAGAAGCTTTAGAAAGCTGGAAGTCATTGTGCTGGAATGGCAGGGGATTGTTAAAGGTAACTAAGGTCACGGAACCAACGACAGGAAAAGAAAAGCGCGGCCGAGGCCGCGCCCTCATTAGAGAAATGCTATCTTACTTCAGCGTTTGCTTTTTCTGGTTGGCACCGTGTGGATGAATCAATGGCTGCGGAACAAACATCGCGTGTGCCTTTGCTATCGAAGGCGATGTCGCCGAGGGATTTTGCTCGAAGAAGACGCCGGTGGAAACCTGCCCTGTGTCGGTTTCAATGAACGGGAAGGTGGTGCCGTCCACGGTGTAAGCGATCATGCTTACGCCGCCGTTCAGGGTGTTGGCATCGTAGAAAGCTCCGAGTCTACCGGTGCTGTCCGGGCCGCTGTATTGGCCGCAGAGCGCCTGCCCATAGGTTGAGCCGCCTGGAGAATTCTCATCGGTCACACCGACAACGGTATCGCTGCTGTAGGTATTGCCGTTGACGCTGCACGAAGTGCCACTGGCGGCAGACGCGAACTCGGCGATGTCGTCCACCTCGAGCACTTCGTCGGCAGATTGGTCGTCGACTTCGCCGCTTAAGTTCAGGCCATAGCCCTGCGAGGCTGCGAACGTTGCGCCAGAGGTTTGAGCGTAGGCGGCTCCGGTGGTGATTTCCGCGGTATCAGTCTCCATCAGAAACACTCCGCCGCTCGATGGATAGGCGACAAATGTACTCACTGCGGAGGGGGAAAAGCCTGAAAGAGCCACGGTAAAGCGGGCTGTCGACCCGGTCTCGGTATAGGTGCCGGTGAACGGTTCTGGCACGCTGGAAACGGTGCCGGCGGCATTGTAGTCCTCGCCTGATCCGCTGACGATACCGCCCGATCCGTTGGTTACAATAATGCCCCCCGCCGCAAAAATTCCGTCTGAGACTTCGCCTGCCAGGGTGAACGATAGATTTCCGGTCGGTATCGTCGTAGATTCGGAAAACGCATCTCCTGAAAGGTCTCCGACGGAATCCACCTCGATGAATTTCAAATGGCTCCCGTCAATCGGAAACACGTCGAAGGTGAGAGTGTCGAACGAGGAGCCCGTCGTCAGAGTGGTTGCCGTGCCCTCGGCCGAAACGGTGCCCGTAAGCGCGTAACCGGCATTGCTGTTGGTGAGTATCACTCCGTTCGCGTTGAAATCCTCGAGGCCGGCTATGCTCGTACCCGACACGGTAAAGTTGCCGACGGTGGCGAAGGGATCGGTGTTGCTGAATGTGGCGCCGGAGAAGCTAAACGCGTAAGAGCCTGACGCCGTTGCGCCAGCAGTCTGGCTGTCGATAGTGCCACTGCCGGTGGCATTGCCATCGCGTTCGATCACCAGCCCGTGAAAGTCGTTTTGCAGAACGAAATCGAAACTGAGCGCTGAATTGAATGGGTTCCCCGAAAAATTAATGGTGAATACTCCTCGCCCATCCGATCCAATAGTGTAAGTGCCACCGCTGCTGATGGGAGCCGCGATCACTGCAGAGCTGAAATTCGGATCGTTCATGTCGATTGTGCCGCCGCTGATGGTTCCGCTACTGGCGTTGATGGTGCCGAGAACCGCATATGGGTCTCCCGTGGACAGGTCTTCGCCGGAGACGGTGAAAACGTAGGTGCCATTCAGATTACTCTGGCTGAAACAGCCGCTCGGTGGGCACTGGCCTTCAGTGACTCCGGCGCCGTTATTGCCGCCGCAGGCGGCTAGAAAGGTGAATGCTGAGAGAGCGAGGAGCAGAGCGAGAGCGCTACGGAGTGACATAAGATTCTCCCTGAGAGTGGTGCTGGGCCACCGTTATGTTCTGAGGTTAGCACAGACGAATTCTGTTGCATCTAACCCGAACCACAAAAGAAAGTAGCGCAGAAAAATTTTTGTTAAGCGCAAGCGTTACATATCTTTACATTCTTTCAGATGTGGCCACGGCTGTCTGAAGGGACCTTCACGCAACGGATGTGGTAAAAAACTTTCAGAGACCATGACGATGTGGTGCGACAAAAAATCGCGTGAACGATTGCGGAGCGGGCATGTCGAATGCGGTTCTGGTCACACTGCAGCGCTGGCATTCGTCGCGGTTTTGCTGTTTATTGTTTTTCGCGGCCCCACGACGGCAACCGCGCAGGATGAAAATGTTCCCGGCGAGGACGTGGCGCAACAGAATGCCGGCTTAACGATCGAGCCGTCGGAGTTGCCCGCGACGTATCTCAAAGGCCCATATCAGGTGGTCTTCCATGGACACGGCAATTACGTGCCAACGCTGCACTGGAAGATCGAGAGCGGCGCGCTACCGCCCGGCATTACGCTCGAGGATGACGGAGTGCTGCATGGCCAGGCGGAGCGTGCCGGTGAGTTTCAATTTGTTGTGGCCGTGCACGACAGCGCACTGCCGCCGCAGGGCGTGCAGCAAAGCTTTACCATCAAGGTAGTCGAGGCGCTTGTGATTGCATGGAAAATCCCCGCCCACGTAAATGTGGACCGTATCGAGGGCAGCGTCGAGGTCTCAAATGCCTCGCCGGAGGATATGGACTTGACCTTTGATGTAAAAGCTGTGGCCGATAATGGGCGAGCTACGGAGATCGGTTATCAGCATTTTCCGCTGCGGGGAGGAACGATCGGCATGGTGCTGCCTTTCGGGGACACACTGCCGAACGGCGGATATGTGATTTATGTGACAGTAGTAGGAGAAATCGAGGCGCGGAATGTGATCTATCGCCAACTCATGCAAACGCCGTCTGCATTGCAGGTGAATGTGGGACCGTGAAGATCCCTACGCGAAGATGCTTACGTAATGTGGCGATTTGAATCGGTAGCTGCCAGCCGTTGGTCGGTCGTTTGTCGTTGGCCGAAAATCAAGGAGTGTTACCCTGGACGGCCGATCATTAAGGACGGATTTTCTGCAATAGATTCTCGTTCCACTTCTCTGCATTTGACGGAACTTCGCCCTGCAAGAATGCCACGAACGCTTCCAGCGTTTTGCGGGCGTCCCCAATCAGGTAGTAGAACGCCTCCCAGTTGTCGCTGTCCTCGCCATCGTGATTTGGAATTACGTAGTCGAAGTGCCAGGCATCCTGCAATTCGGGATAGGCGTCGGCGGCGCGTTTCTCAATGTCTTCC
>JASIEN010000237.1 GCA_030045935.1 Candidatus Sulfotelmatobacter sp. | reverse complement strand
CCGCATTGCGGGCAGAAAGGTCTGCCTTCTTCGATGGTGTGGCCGCACTTGTAACAGGGAAAATCCATGAGAGATTTTGTGGAGATCTAATTTGAAAGTACCGCACGATGGCTGGCAGGCGCAAGGAAGCGGTTACAACACATTGGCCCTAGTCTGGCCGCAGTTGCGTAAGCTGCGCTACTTCTTCTGTCCCATTTTGCGGGAAATTTCTTCCACGAGCCGGGGACGAAGGTCGGCGAGGACGCTTTCGACAATGCTGGCAACATCCTTGGCTTCGTCGCTTGACGGCGTTGCTGATTCCTGCGTGATCTGCTCCGCTCCTGCAGCAACAGCACGGGAGGTGGAATCCGGAGATAGTTGCGCTTCGGGGATCTGCGTCGAGGCATCCTGTAGCGGCTGAGCGCCAGCTATCTCTGGGGCGTTCTGCACTTCCCGAGTCTGATTCCAGTTCGCCCAGGCAGCTGCAGCGGTGACGGTTTCTGCATCGACATTAGGTTCAGTACCGGTACGGAAGGCATCATCAGTGGGTGCTTGTTCTTGAATGCGACTGTATGCCGTGAAAGATGAACCCTCGCTGCTGGCGACCGCTGCGCGGGCAAATCCGGGCTCGTCTTTACCGGCGTCTTCTGTATCTCTACTTTCTTCAGTGCCGTTCCTTGCGTCTTTATTTTCGGCCAATGACGTTTCGGCATTGGTGTCGGGGGAAGGAGTCGTATCCGTTTCGCCAAAGCTAACAAGATGACTCTCGGGAACGGATGCCTCGGACGCTTCAGTTTGCACGTCTGGCTCTGCGGGAAGTGTCTCGGACGCGGAAAGGGAGCTTTCCTGAGGGTTGTACTCTGCGGTTGGAGCTGATGAAGATTCCGCAATGAAGTCGGCACTCGTTGGATTCTCGGCAGGTATGCCCTGCACTTCGGGAGCCGCTTGCGCTGAGTCCCTGAATGCCTCGGGTGCCGGAAGAGCGGTGTAAGCTTTCTGCATTTCATCGGCAAGCGAAAGGGCTGCTTCATCGGACCCGAGAGCGACTGCTACGGCGGTCCAACGTGATCCTTCTCGGCTGGTGCGCGGCAGAGATTCTGGAGCTGCCGCCATGGTGACCGGTTCGTCATGGGAGGATGAAGCTTCTTCCGAATGGACTGGCTCGGCAGTGGGGGCTTGATTCTGAACTTCATCCACTGAAGCTTCACGAAGTGTGGGTTCGATATCCGTGACCTCTGGCGCGGTCACAGCAAACTGTGTTTCAGAACCTGACGTTCGGGCTGCAGAGTCAGAAGTCGTTTCGCTTTTGTGAGTTGCTTCCGCTGCCTGAATCTGGGCTGCCGCTGCGGCGATGGCGGCCACCTCCTCGGGCGTGACATCCTTGGGCAATCCTTCGGGAGCGACTGCCGTCAGATCTACGCCGGTTACGGGGACCGGCTGGGCTGGCAGTTCTTCTTGCCGATGGCTAGCAGATTTTTCGGCCGGTGTTTCGACAACCGTACGAAGATCGCGGTTTACAGCGTTATAGAGAGCCGAATCATCGGCGGTCTTTTCATCGGTCGCGGGTGCCTGGGGAAAATTAATGCGTTTCTTCCACCCGTTAGAATCGAATGCTTCGCTGCGATCCCGATCAACAGCCTCAACTGCGGCAATTGCGCGAGCGAAGCGGCCCGGCTTCGAGGGTTCGGGCCGGGGCACAACTTTGTCTTCCAGTTTAGACAAAGTGCTCAACAGCTCACTTGCCTCGAAGGGCTTGACGATGAAGGCTTCGGCGCGAGCGCGCTGCGCTTCCTCCGGCTTGAAAGGCTCCAGCTTGCCAACGGTTAACAAAACGGGAATGCGGGCCGTTTCCGGGGCCTCTTTAAGCCGCTGGCAGACCTCAAGACCGCTGTATCCGGGCATGTAGACGTCGAGAACAATGAGGTCGGGCTTGATTTCCGCGATTTTTTTCAGGGCAGCCGAGCCGTTGTTGACGGCGGTGACCTCATAACCCGCGTCAGATAGGATTTTGCGCCCCATGTTCTGGGCGGTCACGCTGTCGTCGGCGAGCAATATCTTCCGTGCCAAAGGTGATTTTCCTCTGCTGTGGGGAGATATCGCGAAGGTAACCTGCCCGGAGACGTAAGTCAATGATCGGGCGGGATGTTACCTGGTTACTAGCGGCCAGCGTCTATTGGCGAAGAAGGCGGCCCTGAACGCACAATCCTCGAGTGGATAAGGGCTTGTTTTGGTATTTCCGTTCTTGCGCACGGGGCCGATCTTGGGGCTGGTGTACATCAGAGCGCGACAATCTTTTTCAGGCCCTTCTTTTTCTTTTTCTTGCTGGTAGAGATATCTTTGTCCGTGGCCAAGCTGGAGCTTGAGTTGGCGGAATTGGCCTGGGGGCTTTGATCCTGCTGAAGTTCGTTCAACTGCACGGGCGGCGGCAGCGGGGCTTCATTATTCGCGGCTGTCGCGCCTTGATTGGGCGTCAATTCATTGGCATCGGGGGTTGCGGCGCTGGAAGCTGCTGGAGTTGTTGGCTTCAGCTCATTTGGATCAGCCGCGGCGGCTGGAGTTGCGAAGGGATTGGCATTGGCCGTGGGCGGCGGATTGTCGGAACGCGGGGTGGGCTCATTGGCGCCCGGAGTTCCTTCTTTGGCGGCTTCGATAGTCACTGTCTTTTCGCCAGCAGGCAAACCCATGGCCTGCCGTACTGAATCTACGGTCACGTCCTTGGCCGAAACTGGAGTCGGATCGGTCAAACTTGGTTCGCCGACTTTTGCCGCTTCCGATACGTCCGGGCCTCTTTTCATCACATCCATGAGGTGGGCCAGTCCAATATCCTCTTTTCGGCTTTCCTCTTCGGCGCGGTTCTGGGCGACAGCCGCTTTGGTGGGATGCGGGATGGGCTGGTGCAGCGCGGCGAGACGCTTCTTGGCATCATCGCTAGCGTCCATCAACGGATAGCGTGTGAGAATCTGGTCATAGGCTTCGGCCGCCTTTTTGGTCATCGGCGGAGTGATCTGTGCCAGAAGTTTTTCCTTGTCTTTATCGGCCAAGCAACCGGGGGGCTTACCTGGCGACTGGCATTTGGGAGCATTGCGAACGCGGGCGATCTTTCCCTCGTAATCCTGGCCGAGCAGAAAGAGTGCCTGATCGGCCTTGCTGTACAGCGGATACTTGTCGATCAGCGACTGTAGGCGCGCAATGGAAGCGTCATACGACCCTCGCAAATAGTAGAAGCGGCCGATTTCGAACTCGCGCTCGGCCAGCACTTCCTGCACTTCCAGCAACCGCAGTTTGCCTTCCTTCACCAGCTTCGCATTGTCGGGATACTGCATGATCAGATTGCGATACTCTTCTTCGGCGCGCTTGGCGTGGGTGTAATCGCGGTCGGCCTTTTCCATTTGCTGATACTGAATGTTAGCGATCTTCAACTGCGCTTCGGCCGCCTCGGGCATGTTGGGAAAGAAAGTCTCGAAGTCGCGGTACTCCTGCTCGGCCTGAGCCAGAGATGCGGTGCCACCTTCTGCGTACCAGGAGTCGCCGACTGCCAGCTTGGCGCGAGCAATGTATTCGGAGTCGGGATAGGTGTTGATCAGGGTCTGCAAAGTCATGCGGGCCACGTCGTAGCGGTTGTGCTTCATGGCATCCATGGCTTTGTCGAAGAGGACCTTGTCGGGCTGCTTGGAACCGATGTTGGCCAGCGGATTGTTGACTTTCTTGTTGCTGCACGCGGCAACGAGCATCAGCAGCCCGGTCAGCATGGTAAGGCACAAATTCCGACGAAACATAAGACCTCGAAAGATGGAAAAGCAGCGCCTGAAGGCGCGACGACTTCTGCTCTAAGCGGCACCCGCTAAAGCGGTACCCTGATGCGATTCTCAGCGATACAAGCGTCGAGCGTGATGTCGGGAGCGACCTTAGACCTTGACCAGTGCCGCTTCGGTCGCGGCCTTCAGCAAGGCTTCCGCATTCTTCTTTGGATCGCCGCTGCCGAACACGGCGTTGCCTGCAACCAGAATTTCCGCCCCGGCGCGAACTACGTCAGTTACCGTATCGTGCGCCACGCCGCCATCCACTTGGATGCGATAGGTTAGCCGGCGCTGGCTGCG
>JASIEN010000236.1 GCA_030045935.1 Candidatus Sulfotelmatobacter sp. | reverse complement strand
TAGATTTCTTTCAAGGCCGCACCAAGCTGTGCTCAGTTTGCTCCGCGCGGCAACGTCTTCTGGGAGCCGAGGGTCAAGCGCGGTAAGGCCGGGAGCGAGCACACGGCCGTACGTCTTAGTAAAAAGCACTGCGACCCGGCGACCCAGAGTGGCGAGTTGATACCGCTGCGTTCCTACGATTTTGGTGATCAGCCCTTTTCGCCGAAGACGGCGTAGATCATACGTCGCTTGACGAGAGGTATACGGCGACTGCAAAAGAGCATGAACGCGCTCGACCAGTTGACGATTAGTGAAGCCGCGGATCAAAAAGCAGAAACCGACCAACGCGGCCAGAATCGCCATAACGCGCTGTTCGCCGAAGCGAAGTCCCGGGGCATAGAGACCATCATCGGTAGTCGATGGTCGGGTCACCTGACAAAAGGTGGCCACATCGGGAGCGGGCTGCGCATCTGCGGCTTCGGCGTCACACAGACACCGGTTGGCGGATTCGCCAACGGCCCGAAGGGCATTCCAGTTCTGCGCGCAGACACGGCGGCCGATATCGAAATCGTCTGGATTACAGATGACAGTTTCGGTTCGCAGCGCCCGTCCCTCTTTGAAATACTGTTTTACCCGTGAGGACTTGTAGTAACAACACAGCGTGGGATCGACGCCCGATGTGATGACTCGCGTGCGAAAGGTTCCGGGAGTGCGCGAGTTGACGCGTCGATGAAAAATCAGCGCGATCTGATCGGGGCGACCCACATCAAGGTGATCCCGGATCACACCTTCAAACCACATCCGCCCAGCGGGTGGCCGGTCGAAGACGCAGGTGTCCGCAACCTCGAATTGACGAGACGACATTTGATATCCGTATCCGGCCCGGACATCGGCCTCCGTAAACGGCGAGGGCAGACGTCGCCACCAACGCCCGAAAAAACTTTGCACCGCACCTGGGCCGAGCCGATCACAGATCTTCTGCAACGCGGCGGCATCGCTGCAACTACGGAATCCATTATCCAGGGCTTCGTAGACGATGCCGGCTTTGTGCAACTGCTGTTTCGCCCACTCGTGACCATTCAGCCATAGCCAAATCGGAAAGGGCGCGTAAGCATTGGTCTTCCAGAACGCCGCGCCCCATTCCGAATCCCAGAGGTAGAAATAAAAATGATTGATGTAGGCCATTTCGCGGCTCCAATCCATGTGGGGGTGATGCGCTTTCTCCTGTCCTTTCCGCGGCCAGGATTTCCAAACCGACGCCTTCTCCTGAGCCACGCCAATAAGCACCACCCGGTTCTTGCCCTCCCGCGCCGCCGCTTCCAGATAAGGCCGCGCGGTCTGCTCCTTCTTCTCTCCCTTCTTGAAGTGCACCACCGGGATATGATTGGACTCGGCAAAGCGGTACACAGCCTTCACAAACGCATCGCCGATCTTGCCAAAGGCAGCCGAAGAGGGAATCGGGTACTTCCGTTGCCACCGCAGAAACGTGCAAACGTCCCCCACCGCCTGAAGTCTGGGTACGTACGCCTGGAGAAAGATGCGATCGATGGAGCGACATCGGAGCGACAAGTGATCCCGAAGTAAAGTGCCATAGTCGGTCATGACAACCTCCCCGACACTTTAATTTTCAATCCGCGGCTGGGCCGATGGCCCGGCCGCTCAAATGTCAGTCGGCGCAAGCGCCGACTGAGAGATCTCTTTCTCGGCGGTATGAGGCTCCCTCGCTATGTTCTAGGCTATCGCGACTTGAGACGTTTCCCCGGTGCCAGGCCCAGGGGCGGTCAGGATAAAGTCACCAATGTTTAGCGGTACAAACCCGGATTCGTCCCCGGCCCCGGACGGCTGAACTCTTTTGCGGGGTATCACTCCTCCCATTTGGGTAGTGCCTTGACGGCATGAAGAAATCGGTATATACCAACAGATCTGTGTTTCCGGTGCAGCGAGCAACCGGAATCTTGGGTATGATTTGCGACGTCTTCCGATCATGCGGACGTGTCCGGTGAAGGTAAGGATTCGCATTTATTTGATCCGGAGGACCGCCTCCATGTCCTCCAGGTCGATTAGCCTGCCACGGGATGAAGCCTACGATGAGGCGGGGGAACATAGCCGCGGACAGGCCAACGAGCCCCACCGACAACCTATGGTGCGGGCGCCGTCTGACGCTTCGTAGTCTAATCCCTACCACCATTTATGGATGTAAGGAGGAAGTATCATGGCAGCAACTCGGCAGCCTGCACAGACGCCACAACCGGCAGGACAACCAACAGGACGGAAGGATCTCGGCCCCTTGGAGAATCTTCCTCGATCTCCCTTCGTATCGTTTATGCAAAAGGCGTCCGCCGATACTGGCCACCGTACCAAGATCGCTGCCTTCCTCCCAGTCGCCTTGTGGGGTTGGATTAAGGGCTACTTAAGCTCTCGAATTGGTAAGAAACACCAGTTTCTCACCTACAGTACAAGAAAAGAGAATGGACTTTATCCTCTCGCAGACGAATCGGTGATTGGCGGTCCAGCCGACGCGAAAGGGGAAATTCGGGTTGGCCTGGTGGGAGACTGGGGTACCGGCACGGACGAGGCCAACGCCGTGGCAGATCGGATGATGCAGTTGGATCCGCATTTCACCATTCATCTAGGAGACGTGTATTACGTGGGCAATCAAGACGAAATGAACGAGAACTGTCTGGGGATTCCACCAGAGAAGAAAAACGTTCTCCCCTGCACGTGGCGGGTGGGATCCGTCGGGAGTTTCGCCATGAATGGCAACCACGAAATGTACGCGCTGGGTGACGCTTATTTTGATTCTTTTTTCAAAGTTCTCGGAATGCGCCCATCGGTGGGGGCCGATCCTTTGGGGCAGAAGGCCAGTTATTTTTGCCTGCAGAACGATTTTTGGCAGATCATCGCCCTCGACACCGGATATAACTCCGTCGGGATTCCCATCATTGAGGAAATCTTCCAGCCGAATTGCCATTTGCAACAGGACAATATCGACTTTGTACAGAATGTGGCAAGCCCCAAGGGCAAGAGCCAAGGCCTGATTATCCTCAGCCACCATCAATATTTTTCCGGATTCCAAAAGAACTTTCCGAAGCCCGCACAGCAACTTCAGAACTTCATTGACCGCCCGGTTTTGTGGTTCTGGGGACACGAGCACCGCATGACGGTGTACGGTCTGGGGAGCGTGAACAACAGTATCAAGGCCTTTGGCCGCTGCATCGGCCACGGCGGCATGCCGGTGGATATCAATGAGCAAGTTACCCCGGGGACGAGTTTCCCGGCGTTAGTTTATGATCACCGGCCTTACTCACCACCGGGTGAAAATATCACCGTAGGCCTCAACGGATTCGCGATGCTCACGTTCAAGGCCAACCAGCTTCAGGTGGATTACTACGATTGGACGGCGGGCCAAGGCCCTCTACTCACCGAGAATTGGAAAGTGGAGAACGGTCAGCTAGAAGGCATCAGCATCACGCGCGGTGACACGAACTTTCCGGCCGGCCACCAACTGACTGTTGGTCCTGACTTGAATCGCGCTATCGGAAAATGACTGCGGTCGGCGCAAG
>JASIEN010000235.1 GCA_030045935.1 Candidatus Sulfotelmatobacter sp. | reverse complement strand
TAGCCGCCGCTGCTCTGAGCATAACTGTCAGGAATGCCGAGAAGGAAATCGGCTTCGCCATTGCCGGTGGAAAATGGACCTGCGCCGTTGAAGGTGAAGACACCGTCCTGATCGAAATAGAATGGGTTGTTAAGCTGGATTCGATCCATGTTGAAGCCGAACTTCATGGTGTGGTGGCCCATTACTTTGCTTAAATTGTCCACGAATTGGTAGATGTTCTCTCGACGCGGTTGCGGCCCGTCCTCACTGAAGCCGAGAGCGAAGAAGCCTGCCAAACTCATGACGGGGAGTCCGGCGCCGGCAGGGTCTTGTGGATTGATCGAAAACCCGGCAGAGGATGGCAGTGTCGGCTTTTGCGGCGAGACCGCATTCAGGTTGTACCTCAGGTAAGCAACCCGCGCCTCATTCAGCATGGAACCGGAAAAGGTGTGTGTCCAGTCGAGAGTGAACTCATAATTCTTGTTCGGATCGGTTTCGCCGAAGCCGGGAAGATCTGCGCCAATGAACGGCAGATCGTTTAGTGTTGTGTCGTTTTCATAGAGACCGTAGAACCAGATCGCGTCTTTGTTAGAAATCCTCTCATCCAGCCTGCCGAGATATTGATCCTGGCCCGCCTTCGTTCCCGGGTTGAAGAAATATGCGTTGCCCGCCGCATTCGGCAGAGGCACGTATTGGTTCAGGAGCGATACTGCCAACGGGTTCAAATCCGCTGTTGGAATCACGCCGGTTGGAAACAGCGTCGAGTAGAGCGTGCCCGCCGGGTGAGTAGCCCCGTCCGCTCCCACCATCGGGAAAGGCGACGCGCACAGCCCGGTACCCGAACTAGGACAGGGGAAGAACCCGCCCCCTGTCGACACCGAAAAATCGCCCGTTCGTTCCGCCGAGCTGGGCACCACAGGAACTATGGCCGAGCCGAAATTGTTGGCTGCGTTTGCAAACCCGCCCGGTTCCGGCTGCCTTGCGCGCCTTCCTTGATAGGAAAAGAAGAAGAAAGCGTGATCCTTCACGATCGGGCCGCCGATCGTGCCGCCATACTGGTTTTGGTGAAAAGGAGAAACGGTGGGCTGAAACCAGGCCTTGGCATCCAGAAAAGTGTCGCGGTAGAACTCAAAAACATCGCCGTGAAACGAGTTCGTCCCGCTCTTGATCGCGGCATTCACAACTGCGCCGGAATTACGCCCGTATTCCGGGTTGATGGTGCTGGTGACCAGATCAAACTGGCCGATCGCGTCCGGGCTGGGCACAATTGCCGGAGTGTTCAAGGAAATATCGTTACTGTCCGTTCCGTTAATGAGAAATGAGTTTTGCTGAGTGGACGAGCCATTGGCGGCGTACGTGTCCATGCCTCCGTTGTTGCCGAAGCGGTCGGAAGCTCCCTGGACTCCGGTCTGAAGCTGCATCAGTTGCACCCAGCTACGCCCGTTGAGAGGCAGATCTACGATCTGGTTGCCAGTGATCGTGGTGGTGAGTTGCATGCTGGTCGTCTCTACCTGCGCAGGATTCGCGTCCACCTCGATCACTTCGGCTGCCGCACCAACCTGCATGGTTGCCTTCAAGCTGTATATCTGGTCGAGGTCGAGATGAATATGCCCAGCGGTGAACTTCTTGAATCCGGTCTTCTCGGCATCAACGTTGTAATCGCCAATGGGAAGTTGCAGAAACGCAAACTGCCCGTCACCACCTGAGGTCACGTGGTAGGTAATCCCCGTGGCTATGTTTGTGGCAGTAAGCTTGACGTCCGCCATGGCGGCGCCCGAGGGGTCTATGACCGTCCCGCGGATGCTGCCATAGAGGTTATCTCCGAAGGCTGGCTGAATGGATAGAAACGCTATGAGCATGAAGGCGAGCACTATTGCCAGGAGCTTGTGAGGGGTCGATTGAAAAGGGGAGAGGACAGACTTTTTCATAGGAGGGCCTCCAATTGCGAGTAGTCGGGTCTTGCGAAAATAACAGTTCAAATTCCAGACACTGCTTTGGCAGGGAAAGCAGTGCTGAGATTGCAAGTTCAAGACCCAAAGCACAGGAATGCAACTTACAGCGAAAAAGTAACTTAGCAATGCATAGCGCGGGTCTCATCCAAAAAATCGTAGATCGCAGCCCGTCTGCCTCCACGTTATGGTAGACATCGGAATCCGCATCACCAGATCCAGACAGAAGAAACTAAGTGTCTAGCAATGTTGCGTTTCGTCCGCGGCTGATTCTTGTCAGCAACGCCTGCGGCAGTCGGTGACGCACCGAACATAGTGGAGGGTCAAACATCGCGATGGGTGTGAGCTTCGGCACTTGCGAATCGGGTGAACGGAAAGGTTCTAGCGGCTTCAGCAAGGTTCCAATTCGCGCCTCAACGACTCTTCTTTGCAGCGGCGGGTACAGCCGCTCTCGCCGCTCTTTCCTGCTGTGCCAGTAGGACCACCTGCATCATTTCGTCCTGTGGGGCGGGTTTGCCGGTCCAGATTTCGAATTGGCGGGCGGCTTGATGGACGAACATTTCGATGCCGGGAATAATTTGCGCGCCACGTTCGCGGGCCAGCTTTAGCAGGCGAGTTTCGGGCGGGTCGTAAATCATGTCGAAGACAAAACGCGCATTGATTTCCTTTTCCTGGAGTGGAGTTTCGCGCGTGTTGCCCATGCCGACAGGTGTGGCGTTGATGATCACGTCGAAAACATATTTCTTCAGGTCGGCGCGCTTGATGGCGCGGGCGTGAGCCCGGCGCGCAAGCTTTTGCGCCGCGGCCAGGTTGCGATTGAGGATGTAGACTTCAGCTCCGCGCTCGCGCAGGCCGAAGACGGCGGCCCGAGCAGCGCCACCGGCGCCGAGCACAAGAATCTTTGCATCCTGCAATGTGGTCAAGCGGCGCTCTAATGGGCGAACCACACCGGATGTATCGGTATTGAAGCCGTAGAGTTTGCCATCCTGCGCTCGCACGACGGTGTTGCATGCGCCGATCTTTGTGGTGTGTGAGTCGGTGTTATCGAGATGCGCGATGATCGCCTCTTTGTAGGGCATGGTGATGCTGAGGCCGTGAATGGGAATCTCGCGCACGCAGTAGAGAAGATCCTTCAGAGTCTTGGCGTGGAGCGGAAGATAGACCGCGTTGACATTTTCGCGGCGGAAGGCGGCATTCATGATGGCGGGTGAGAGCGAGTGAGAGACGGGGTCGCCGGCGACTCCGTAGACGCGCGTAGCGGCGTCGACCTGCTCGATGCGGTAGACGCTGCGCAGTTCCTGCGCGGGGGCCTGGCCAGGAGCCGTTTCTTCTCCGCGAGTGACGGACGCAAATGTGAAGACGCTGCCCGCGCGGACGCCGAGCACGCGGCTGATCAGTCCCTGCTCGCCCATGCAGACGCCGATGAGAGAGTGATTGGCGCCTTCCTGGGCAAGGAATTGAATCATGGTTACATTGTCGGAAAGGGTTTTCGCGGTGCTGACAATCTTGTAGAAATCGGCGGGGAAGGCGCGCATTTTCTCCAGAGTTTCATCGAGTTTTTTGGTGCCGCGGAAATCGTGGTAAGACAGGATAACGGCAGAGCGCGAGCGTAATTTTTGAAGCTGCGCGGGTTTGGCCTTTTGTGCGGTCTGCAGTTCGACATCGACCAACTGGCAGCCGAGGTCGGAAGCTTTGGTCAGGATCTCGAGCTGCGAGGCGATGGAGCCACGGAATTTGCCTCCGCTGACCACGCGGCGGCAAGTGGCGATGATGGTGATCCCGTGATGGCTTTCGATAAACTGCCTGACCTTGGGCAGGACAAGACCGGGCTTGGAGAGATAGTCTAACCTGAACTCCAGAAAAGAGTTATCTCGAACCAGCGCCTCGGCTTTTTCGATCAGATCGGTTGCGTCGGAGCCGGTTACGGCGACACAAACCCGCGGCAGCCGCAGGGGCAGGCGAAGTGGCGGGTATGGAGCCGTGGCCGAAAGCATCCTGAATCAATAATTTGTGGCAAACGTTTCGGCGCGAATCTTACAAGGGGAGATCGTCCACATGCAACACCCTATTCATAATTCGCAAAAAAACCTGAATTCACGGTGTGGTCTGACACCCTCGTAACCTTGACCCCTTACTAAACGGTTGTTACGGTTGGATTTGAAGCTTGGATAATCAGCTAATTCAGGAGAGGGGGCTGCGCCTGGTCTCTCTCTCGGAGGTAACATGAAGAAAATAGGAGTCTTACTGCTGTTGGCGGCGAGCACTGCGTGGGCCCAATCGAGCAGTGGGACAGCGCCTGCCAACTCCAGCACACCCGAGGGGACGATCGAAACCAGAGCTAATTTCCCCATTGAGCGGGTGCAGATGCCCTCGTACGCGGATGTTTACTGTGCTGGTTTCATCAATAAGCACACCTTGCCCGACGTTAATTTTGTCGCCGGAGGACTGGAGACGCCCGCGAACACGAAGTATGGCACCGGAGACATTGTCTACCTGCACGGCAGCGGATATGCGCCGGGCGCGGAGTATGAAATCGTGCGGGCGCTGCGCGATGTGAATGAATACGAAATGTTCCCCGGGCAACATAAGCTCGTAAAGGAGGCGGGACAGCCTTACATGGAAGTGGCACGCGTGAAAGTGCTGGATACGCGCTCGCGGTCCGCGGTAGCCATGGTGGAGTTCACTTGTGAGCCGGTGAATCCGGGCGATACGGCGATTCCATTTGCTGAGAGGCAGATGGTGGTGTTCCATCCGCCGCAGCGCTTTGACCGCTTTCTGCCCACCGGCAGCAAAGTCTACGGGCGCATTGTCATGGCGAAGGATTTCGACTCCGAACTGGGCACCGGCCAGAAGGTATATTTCAACGTGGGATCGAACCAGGGAGTCAAGGTGGGCGACTACTTCCGCGCGGTGCGAAACTACGATGCCGACCTGCACGATCCGGTGGACTCGCTTTCGTTCAAGGCCGCACTCAGCGAGGACACGCAGTTGAAACAGCCATCAGTTGATCCGAGCATGTGGACGAAGGGCAACGGGCCGGTGATTCATGTTCGCGATCTGCCGCGCCGGGCGGTGGGTGAGATTGTCGTGATCGGAGTTACACCTACCACAGCGACAGGCATGATTGTGTTCGCAATGGAAGATGTACACACCGGCGATGGTGTGGAGTTAGACGATCAGGCGCAGTAAAAAAGGTGAAAGAGCTGGATCGAGCCGGGGGCGCGAAAGCGCCTCCGGTTTTGCTTGTGGACGCGGAGATCTCGGCAAGCAA
>JASIEN010000234.1 GCA_030045935.1 Candidatus Sulfotelmatobacter sp. | reverse complement strand
GGTCGACAGTCCTGTTCCAATCCTTCAATATTTGATTCTAGAACTTTCGTGAGTGCTCCTTCGCCCAGCGTTCCACAACGACTTTCTTATCTGTATAAAACTCGATGGCATCACGCCCCTGACCGTGGAGATCGCCGAAGAAGCTGTTCTTCCATCCGCTGAAGGGGAAATAGGCCATGGGTGCAGCGACTCCGATGTTGATGCCGATGTTCCCTGCGGGCGCTTCGTAGCGGAAGCGGCGGGCGGCCGATCCAGACGACGTGAACAACGATGCCTGGTTGCCGTAGGCGCTGCGCTCGAGAAAGGCTAGACCTTCGTCGAGATCGTTGGCATGAACGAGGCTCAGCACAGGGC
The DNA here is from genome assembly GCA_030045935.1 of Candidatus Sulfotelmatobacter sp. Lineage (GTDB taxonomy): Bacteria > Acidobacteriota > Terriglobia > Terriglobales > Acidobacteriaceae > Sulfotelmatobacter. Next base: position 4,949 of record JASIEN010000234.1, on the reverse strand, counting down.
CGAAGATTTCGGTATCGGTTAGTTCGCTTGAAGCGGGAACGCCGTCAAGAACGGTCGGATTGACAAAGTTTCCCGCTTCGCCGCGCGCGATCTTCGCGTTGCGCCCATCAAGCAGAACATTGGCACCTTGCTTTTGACCAAGCCCGATCAGCGATTCGATACGCTCCTTGCTCTGCGGCGTAATCACAGGTCCCATCTGCACGCCTTGGTCGAGTCCATTGCCAACTTTGAGCTTCGACGCGGCATCGGCGATCGAATCGCTAAAAGTTTTCCGCGCTTCGCCAACGGTCACGGCGACGGAGACTGCAAGGCACCGTTGACCGGCGCACCCGAAGGCGCTGTCACTGATGATTTGCGTGGCCATGGACATGTCTGCATCGGGAAGAATGACGACGTGATTCTTGGCTCCGCCCTGGCACTGCGCGCGCTTGCCGTTGGCGGCGGCGCGAGCGTAAACGTATTTTGCGACCGGTGTAGAGCCGACAAAGCTGACGGCACGGACTTGTTGATGGTCGAGTAAAGCGTCAACTGCCCCTTTGCCGCCGTTAACCAAATTCACCACACCGTCTGGCAGTCCGGTTTTCTCGAGCAGTTCATAGGCGTAGCGCATGGTGAGCGGCACGCGCTCACTGGGTTTGAGAACGAACGTATTTCCGGTCGCGATGGCGTACGGTAGAAACCAGAATGGAATCATGCCCGGAAAATTAAATGGTGTGATCGCAACGACCACCCCGAGCGGCTGGCGAATCATGAATTCGTCGATGCCGCGGGCCACGTCCTCGAGATTGTAGCCCTGCATCATCGTGGGAATGGCGCAGGCGACTTCGACGTTCTCGATGGCGCGGCGCATTTCAGCTTTCGCTTCGGCGAGCGTCTTGCCGTTTTCCTGGGTGATGATTCGGGCGATGTCTTCGAGATGTTCTTCCAGTAGCATCTTCAATTTGAAGAGCGGCTGGATACGGTCTTCGGGCGGCGTGCGACGCCACTCAGAGAAGGCGTTGGCTGCGGCCTCAACAGCTTGGTTCACTTCGTTCGCATCAGTGAGTGGGACTTGGGCGAGCGTTTCTCCAGTGGCAGGATTTGTGACCTCACGCCATTCCGTCGCTTGCGAGTCGGCCCAGCGGCCGTGGATGTAATTCGAAAGCTTGGTGATTGGAGGCGCAACAACAGTCGTCATAAGATTCCTCTTTAGTTCTGATTCGAACCTAATAGCGCGATCAACCCATCGGCCAGAGAACCACGCCACCAAAAATAATCGTGGCCTCCGTCGAATTCGTGGTAGGTGAGCGAATATCCCTTCAGCAGCAGCACGTCCCGCATCTCTCGATTGTTTCCGAGGAGCGCATCATAGCGCCCAACCTCCATATAGAACCTGATTGGCACGCGCGGGCTTTCACGATACGTGATGACAATATCTCCAACATCCAATGTGATTGGCCAGGGCACAGCATTGTCTTCAGGGCTGTTTCTTACCCAGAACGCGCCCGATTGCGAGAGGACATTTCCGACAGCGTCAGAATGGTAAAAAGCACAGTGTGCAGCCGCCACTCCTCCGCGGCTGGAGCCTGCCAGCACAACATGGCTCGGGCCATTGCTAATTTTATATTTCGTGCGAGCCCAGGGTATCAATTCAGCGGAAATGAAATCTGAAAATGGAGGGTACCCTCCCAGGTCACGGTTGCGCTGACCCATGTCGTTTACGAAAATCGCTATCGTTGGTCCAATCTTCTTGGCGTCAATCAGATTGTCAAGAATCGTGGGAGTGGGCACCAGACTTGCGGCGCCGCCATCATACGTCCCGCCATCGAAGACGATCAGCAGATCGGCGGCCTTCGCGGCGTCAAAGTTCGGGGGAGTGTAAACGCTGAGGTTGCGGTCTTCCTTGAGCGAGGCGCTCTTCAGCGAGAGAGAAGTAACACTTCCGTGAGGCACAGAAACGCTGACGACGACATAAGGCAGTGGTGGAGCCTCAGGTAGCTCCAAGGCTGAAAAGCCGTTGAAGCCCGCCGGGTTCAGGGGATCCGCAACGTCGAGTTCATCGGATACTTCTATATTTTCCTTAGGCCCAAGCAGTCGCTTTTCGGTTTTTGTAAAGCCATAACTGAATCTGGAATCCTTGGGAATGGTTTCTGTGGCGAAGAACAGAGGCGTACGCAGAAAACGCTGCATTCGCGTACCGCCCGTCCCTGCGCGCGTACTGCCAAAAACCTCTACAGCGTCTGTCTGCTCGTCGCCCAGGTAGAGAAAGGTCACATTGACATTCTTGGAATCATCTTTGATGTTTTCTACGATCGGCCCTTTGCCCTTTCTGGCGCTAACGAACTGTTCGATCGCGTTTGGATCCGACACGTATTTTCGCCATAAATCCCGAATAGCCGGTGGATAATTCTTAGCTGCCAGACGATCACCGTTCTGCTCAACCGTCAGAACTTGATCAACCTTCATCACGTATTTTCCAGGCTTCACCTTCGGATCAAGCGTGTGGATGACGAGTCTGTATTCGCCGACAGCAAAAGCCGTCAAATCAATCGGTTCCGGACCCTCCGTACCGTTGGGGCTGTCAACAGTGCGAATCAATTTTGCGTCCGGCCCGAATTCGTCGACCACAAGATCCACTCCGTGCTGGTCCGCTTCTCCTACGACCGCCTGGCCTTCGTGCAGGACGATCGTGTAAACATGGTTTTCGCCCGGGCCAAGCGTGCGCTCCTCGTGTAGGCCAGCCGTCAAGGGCTGCGGCTCTTGAGCTTCGGCCGAGAGCGCGACACCAAAAAACGCCGCTGCCAAGCCCGTGCTCCACAATATGCGCTTTAGCACAAAGGTTCGCATTTACACTCGTGCAAGTTGCGGAGCAGACCCCTTCTCGCACACCGAGAGCAACGCCGCTTCCAGCACGTCAAGCCCCTCATCCATTTGTTCGTTGGCTGCGACCAGCGGAACCAGAATTCGGATCACGTTCGAATATGAGCCAGCGCTGATCGTGATCAACCCATGCTCGTAGCAGTATTGCGTGATCTGTTTGGTTTCTTCTGCTGCAGGAGTTTTTGTTTTTTGGGATTTCACCAGTTCAATCGCCTGCATGCCCCCCAGGCCGCGAACGTCTCCGATGATCGGCCAACGCCGTTGCCATTCGCGGGCGCGGCGCTGAAAGCGGTCGCCGAGTTCGTTGGAGCGGGCGAGCAGGTTTGTGCTTTCGAATAGATCGAGCACAGCCAGTGCAGCCGCGCACGAAAGCGGGTTGCCCGCAAACGTTCCACCTAAGCCGCCAATGGCAGGCGCATCCATGATTTCGGCGCGGCCTGTGACGGCGGCAAGCGGCAACCCTCCGCCCAGAGACTTTGCGGTCACAATGAGGTCTGGCTCGATGCCATAACGCTCGCAGGCGAAAAGCGCGCCGGTACGTCCGAAGCCAGATTGGACTTCATCCGCGATGAATAGAATCTTGTGCTTGTGGCAAAGATCGACCAGCACTTTGAAATAATCGGGCGGAGGGGCGACGAATCCGCCTTCGCCCAGAACCGGCTCGGCGATTACGGCCGCAACCTCTTCCTGCGCCACGAGGCGTTTAAAAGTATCTTCGAGATGACGCGCGCAGTAGAGATCGCATTCCGGATATTTAAGGTTGTACGAGCAGCGATAGCAGTAGGCAAACGGAACCCGGTAGACTTCGCCAGGAAAGGGAGCAAAACCGGCTTTGTAAGGATGAGTCTTGCTGGTGAGGGCAAGAGTCATCATGGTGCGCCCGTGGAAGGCGTCTTCGAAGGCGATGATGGCAGGACGCTTGGTATAAGCACGCGCGATCTTGACGGCATTTTCGACGGCTTCTGCGCCGCTGTTGAGGAAGAGCGTTTTCTTGGAGAATTTTCCGGGCGTGACTTCATTCATGCGCTCGGCCAGGCGAATGTAGTCTTCGTACGGCGTGACCTGCACGCAGGTGTGCAGGTATTTTTCGAGCTGTTCCTCGATCGCGGCAATCACGGGCTGCGGGCGATGACCGGAATTAAGGCAACCGATACCTCCGGCGAAGTCAATGTAACGGTTGCCATCGACGTCTTCGAGCCAGGCGTCTTGCGCCTTGGCAACATAAATGGGCGTCGCGTGTGAAAGGCCTCGCGGCACGGCTTGTGCGCGCCGGGCGTGAAGGGCACGGGAGTTCGGGCCGGGGATTTCGGTTTTGAGACGAATGGTACTCATTGCGAATTCTCGTCGTGAGTCACGCGGTCGTTAGTCGTTAGTCGTTCGCCCATATCCTCAACTGTCAACGCAAAATACATAGATCCTTCGCTTCGCTCAGGATGACAGTTGGTTTCAACTAGCAGCCGGGTACTGGTAACTGGCTTCTGCTCAGTACCAACCAATCGGTGCTTCATTCAAATTGATGTAAACCTGCTTCGTTTCCAAATACTCTTCAATGCCCCAGGGCCCAAGCTCGCGGCCGAAGCCGGATTGCTTGTACCCTCCCCAAGGCGCTTCCACATAAGTCGGCTGCATGTGATTCACCCACACGATTCCCGCGCGCAGGGCCTTCACCATGCGCATGGCTTTGAAAATGTCCCGCGTCCATACGGCGGCGGCCAAACCATACGGAGAATCGTTGGCGATTTTCAACGCGTCTTTTTCGTCCTCGAAGGCAATCACTGCGGCAACCGGGCCGAAAATTTCCTCGCGGGCGATGCGAGCTGAATTGTCAACGTCATAGAAGATCGTCGGCTGCACGTAATACCCTTTCGCGATTTTTTCCGGACGCGAACCGCCTGAGGCCAGCTTGGCTTCTTTCTTTCCGAGAGCCAGATATTCGTTGACGCGGTCATATTGTTCTTTGCTGACCAGCGGCCCCATTTTGGTTTCGCGTTCGAGCGGCGGGCCAAGCTTGATTTTCTTGGCTTTTTCCGTCATCGCGTCGACGAAATTCTTGTAGATCGATGTTTGTACCAGAATGCGGCTGCCCGCCG
>JASIEN010000233.1 GCA_030045935.1 Candidatus Sulfotelmatobacter sp. | reverse complement strand
GTCGGGGTGCTCGATGTGTCTGGGGATGAATCCGGATATTTTGCAGCCGGGGGAACGATGCGCTTCGACTTCGAATCGGAATTTTGAGGGAAGGCAAGGCCGTGGTGGCCGGACGCATCTGGTGAGTCCGATGATGGCGGCGGCGGCGATCGCCGGGCATTTCACGGATGTGCGGGAGTGGAAGTTTCGGTGAGGGTTTCGGAATGAGTCGGACGCTCTGGGCAATGGATGTCTGCGTTCCCGTAGCAGCCGTGCTAATCGGCATCTGTGCCCTTCTTTTTCAGAGAATTCTGGGCGAGGTGAATGCTGCTAGCTCCGCCGATCAACGAACTATCGCCTGGTGGGCGCACATGAGATTCGGAGCTGTATTGCAGCGTCACGCCCAGATCTTTCCCGTAAGCGAAAAGCGCAGATGGATGTGGACGCTTGCAGCCATCACAGCTTCTTTTTGCACATTTACCGTTGTCCTGATCTTCATATCGCTGGGTGAAAGATGAAACCATTTACTGTGCATCGCGGACTCGTCGCCCCGCTCGATCGGGTGAACGTTGATACCGACCAGATCATCCCGAAGCAATTTTTGAAGCGGATTGAGAAAACTGGATTTGGGCAGTTCTTGTTTTATGACTGGCGGTTTGAGGCGGACGGTAAGAAGACTGGCAGCTTTGTTCTGGATGAGCCGCGATATGCGGGTGTGAGCATTTTAATCGCAGGGAAGAATTTTGGCTGCGGGTCGTCACGGGAACACGCGGTGTGGGCTTTGAGCGATTTTGGATTTCGGGCGGTGATTTCGTCGTCGTTCGCGGACATCTTTGCCAATAACAGCACGAAGAATGGATTTTTGACAGTGCGGCTGACCGAGCGGGAAACTGCGGAACTGATGCGGCGAGCGAGCCAAGGTGGTTACGAGCTCACGATCGATTTACAAAAATGCGAAGTGCGGGACGATCAGGGCTTTCACGCGAAGTTTCCGATCGATGAGTTTGTCCGGCATTGTTTGCTGAACGGGCTGGATGATATCGGGCTGACGTTGCAGCATGAGGCGGAGATTGCGGCATATGAGGCGAAGCATCCCGCGCCCTTGTAAAGATTTGGGGAAAAATCTTGAAACACAGGGGGCATAAGGAACACGGGGGAAACCTGTGGCATCATTCTGTCGTGGCCCGTAAAGTTTTGTATCGATCACTGGTAAAAATCCGTAGAAGTAGTAAAGATTTGTAAAACTTCCTTTCCTCTATTGACCGGTTACTTCCGCGCAGTTGATGCTGGTTTAGAACGGTTCTACTATTAGTCTTAGTCTGCGTTTCCTTTACCTACCCCGTGCTGGAGACAGGTCGGAGGTCCGAGGGGCCTTTTCGATCCGGTAGTGGCGGACCTTAAAGTGGTTCTCGCTTCGCTTGGAGTAGCCGGGTGGTGGTCGCGCGGACAGCAATCTCTGCCGGAGTGGCCGCGACCGAATCGACATGAAAACGTCTAATCTGTGGCAGTGGCAGCGCCGAAATTGTGGAAAGGCCAGTCTTAATCTATTTATGAATTTTCGCAGGCCCATGCGGGAAACGAGCTTTGCCGATCCGGTTCGACCCGCGCTCGCCCTGGTTTTGCTTTTAGGCATTTGCGCGTCGCTGGTTGGCTGCAGCACCCTCGATCCGAAAAAGAACGCGCATGCGGCGGAGCCACATGCGGTTTCGGTGGCGGTTTCGCCGGCAGTGAAACAGGATGTGCCCGTTTACCTGGTTGGGTTGGGATCGGTGACGGCCTTCTATACGGCCAATATAAAGAGCCGGGTGGATGGGCAGATCATGCGGGTTAACTTCCAGGAAGGGCAGGATGTAAAGGAGGGGGACCTGCTAATTGTGATCGATCCGCGGCCTTATCAGGTGCAACAGGAGCAGATGGAGGCGCAGTTGTTTAAAGACCAGGCGTCGCTGCGGGATGCCAAGTTGAACTATGACCGCTATGTCACGCTCATTCCCTCCGGTAGCATTGCACAGCAGCAAGTGGATACGCAGAAGGCTACGGTCGATCAGCTGGATGGACAAGTGCGGACCGACCAGGCGCAGATCGACAACGCCAAACTGAACATCGTGTATTGCAACATTACCGCGCCATTCAGCGGTCGGGTGGGATTGCGGCAAGTCGATCCCGGAAATATTGTTCATGCAACAGACACAAACCCGATGCTGATCCTGACCCAACTGCAGCCCATTGCAGTGATTTTCACGCTGCCGGAAGACGAGTTACCGACCGTGGCTGATCACATGAGGAAGGGAACGCTCGCGGTTGAGGCCTACAGCCGTGACAATCAGACGAAGCTGGCGACGGGAAAACTGATGACGATCGACAACCAGATCGATCAAACGACGGGCACGGCGAAGCTGAAGGCGGTTTTCGAGAACAAAGAAAATAAACTCTGGCCCAATCAGTTTGTGAACGCGCAGTTGCTGCTGGAAACCAGAAAAGACAGCACCGTAGTGCCGGCGGCCGCGATCCAGCGCGGGCCGGACGGGACCTTTGTTTATGCAGTGAAGGCAGACAAGACGGTCACCGCACAAAACGTGACCGTGTCCCTGACGCAAGGAAACATCGCTGTCATCACTGCAGGATTGAACCCCGGAGATACCGTCGTGACCGACGGGCAAGACAAGTTACAACCGGGCAGCCACATTGAACCACGCGGCAGCACGAATCCCGGCAACAGGGTAGGCAGCGGGCAAAACACCTCGCCCGGGAATGGGTCGCAAGGGTCGGGTTCGTAGTCAGGAAGCGCTGCTCCATGAGTCCATCACGCATATTCATTCTCCGGCCGGTAGCCACCACGCTACTGATGGTGGGAGTGCTGCTGGTGGGGTGGGTTGCCTTCATGCAGTTGCCCGTCTCGGCCCTTCCCGAAGTTGATTACCCGACAATTCAGGTGGTGACGTTCTATCCGGGAGCGGATCCGGACGTGATGGCGTCATCTGTGACCTCACCGCTGGAGCGGCAATTCGGGCAGGTGCCCGGATTGAGCCAGATGACCTCGACCAGTTCGTTTGGCAGTTCGGTCATCACGCTGCAGTTCGGGCTCGATCAGAACATTGACGTGGAGGAGCAGCAGGTGCAGGCGGCGGTGAATGCGGCGCAGACGTATTTGCCGGCAGACCTGCCGAACCCTCCGATCTACAACAAGGTGAATCCAGCGGACGCGCCGATTCTTACCCTGGCGCTGTCTTCAGATTCGTTGCCTTTATCGAAAGTTGAAGACCTCGCTGATACGGCGCTGGCGCAGAAAATCTCGCAGTTGCCGGGCGTCGGACTGGTTTCGATCAGCGGCGGGCAGAAGCCGGCGGTACGCGTGCAGGTGAATCCGACGCAGTTGGCTTCTTATGGTCTGGGTCTTGAA
>JASIEN010000232.1 GCA_030045935.1 Candidatus Sulfotelmatobacter sp. | reverse complement strand
ACGACCAAGCCGGAGAACGCCCATACCCAAAACTCCCAGCAAGCCGATGAAATTGCTAGCGCGTTAATCGCGCTGTCAAGAATAGACACATCTTTTTCTAAAGCAGAGATAGACCTTTCCAAGATCGAGGGATCGGTCGGCAGGCTGGAGGCAGCTTGGAGTAGGGCAGCGAAGATCACAATCGCATGGCCTTGAATGGGGTATTGCAACGTTCGCAATAGCCAACGGAGGGCGAACGCGGAATCACGATGCAGAGCCTGCGACCTGGCATACCTCCAGTCTAGCGCCAAACGCCTGTGCAAATGAAACGGCACCAGTACCCAAGCGCAACGTTATCGCTTGAACTGTTTGCTCAGCGTGAGCGTCTGCTGCTGATACGAGGAGCCGATGTTGGTCCCGTAGATCTTGTCGGGGCGCGAGAGAAGAGGCATGTAATTCAGGCGTCCCACAAGCTGTCCGTGTTCCATCTGGAAGGGAACCTCGTGGGCGCGGACTTCAAGCACGGCCCGTGTACCCTTGATGTCGTTCGAACCGTAGCCGAAGCCGGGATCGAAAAATCCCGCATAGTGAATGCGGAATTCGCCATCGGAAGGGTCGAAGGGAACCATCTCGGCGGCGAACTCGGCGGGAACTCGCACGCGCTCGCGAGAGGCCAGAATGTAAAAGTCGCCGGTGTGAAGAATGACGGACTTGTTTGGAGTCTGGCGGCGCGCTTCCCAGAACTCGTCAGGAGCGTAGTGATCGATCTTCGAAAGGTCGATTACCGGCGCGTTTGCTCGTGCGCGGTAGGCAATGATTTCATCTTCGTCAGCTCCTTCCAGATTCACCGTTATTCGCAAACCGCGGTCAGTTACGGCGCGCGTGGGCGTGTCCTCGTCGAGGTAAACCAGTGTTTCCAGGCGATCGAGCCTCTTGATCTCTTTATCTTGCGAGTCGGCGCTGCCTTGCACGAAACGAAGCTGGTTGAGGCGCATGCCCGCACGGATGGCGACGGTAAACGTGCGAGAAACTACTTCAGCGTAAAGCTTGCCTTTGTATCCGGTCGGCACGCGGTCGAATTCCACGCCGTAATCGGTGATCAGACGAACAAAAATATCCAGACGGCCGGTCGTGCTCTTTGGATTGGCTTTGCCTGAGACATTGGGCGGTAAACTTACCTCTTCCACCAATGGAACGATATAAACGCAATCCTTTTCGAAGACTGCTGCACTGGTGAGGTCGACGCGGGTCATACGCAGCTCTTTGATTTTGGCTTCGACCGTATTGTGCGGACCGGGCAGGAAGCTGGCACGCACACGGTGAGCAACATCACCTAACCGCAAATCGAGACTGGCTGGCTGAATATGAACTTCCTCGATGGCGGGCATTGCGGAAACTTTGCCGACGGCGATGAGGTTGCGTATGTCCTGCGAAGGAAGAATGCCGGAGGTGCGAACGGCGGAGTCTGTTTCACCTGTTTTGATATCAGGGAACAAGGCAGCGGCAGAGTAGGTTGTTTCAGAACCAGGCATGAGATGTAGTGATTGCTTCCAGCGGCTGGAGAACAACGCTTACAAAAGCATCACCCAGCCACGAGATGCTGTCAAGATGATAAAACCTTCCGGGGAAGCGCGAAGGCTAAAAAAAGGCGGGCAACGATTCACAACCTCTTTAACCAGGCTTCCGCACGTTCGCGCTCCGGGAACAGTTTTTCTTCGGCTTGAAACTCGCTGGAATGCACGCAACGCCGGCTGCCGCGCAACTTGACGGGATGCTTCAGGTGCAGCATCTCGTGATAGACGATGTACTCGACGGCGTAGCGCGGTACCAAAGGATGGTCGAAGATGCGGCTGATGATGATGGCGTTATGCGCGGGATCGTAGTGCCCCAGAATGCGGCGGGTTCGCGTAGGACTCCAGCTCATACGCGGACGGCACATCAGGCCGTGAAAAAAGCGGCGGTTCAGGTCTTCAAAGATGGCGTCGAGATCGTAGATCCGGCCTCGAGGAGAATCGAAGCGCTTGCGGCCGCGCATCCGGCGAACCAGATGCGTCTTGCTGACCACTTCGTGGCTGCCAACATATTTACGATAACGAGCGGCTTGGCCGCGATCGATCGGCTTGCGGTACATCTTTGCCAGCAGTATATGAGCTATCGCGCGCACCACATTGTCGGGAGCGCCTTCGAGAAGATCGGAGAGGCGTACCAGCAGGCGTCCGTCGCGCAGGCGAATGGTGTTGTTGACGTTGGCGAAGGCGAAGAACTCTACCTTTACCTCAGGCAGATTGGCGACAGGCCGCAAGTTGCGGTGTTCGTCGTGGAAGATCTCGAGAAGCCCAGAACGCACGGTGAAGTTAGATTAGCACGGAGGGATAACCGAGTTACATACGGAAGCGGGGCCTTTCTTACCCTAGCGCTGAAAGTACAGCCCATCCAAAAGACATGCTTCACTCGTTCCGGCTGGCGGACTGCTTCGAGTCGGGCTTTTTTCGATGCTTGGCCGCTTCTTCCTGATCTGCGAGCAGCTTTCGATGGTCGTCGGCAGAGGTGTCGACAGTCTCAAGGGCACTCGACAAAACGAATTCGTATTCGCGGGCTTCATCGGGCGTGACTCCGGTGGCATCCTTCAGCGCCCGCAGCTTGGCTTGAAATTCTGTATCCGCGCCGATAATCGTTTTTAGCGGCTTGCGAATGTCGTCCCTGCGCTCGACGTAGGTATCGATGTTGTCATTTAACTCGTCATAAATACGGGCGAAGTCATCGAGCTTGTCGTGGGTCTGCTGGGCGCGGTCTTTCACCTTGGGGTCATTGCGCAACTGCTCGAGCGCCTCGAGCCGGGCGCGGGCGAACTTTACGTAGAGCGTCAGGCGCTGCTGTGGCTCCCAGCTCGAATCGCGAATCTGGTCGATTTCCTGAGGCGTAAGCGGATCGTTGCGATGCTGGGCGCGTGACACCAGAGCGGCCAGAATCATGGCACAAAGAGTTAAGGAACGTGCGAAAGACGTTGTCATTTTTTGTTGCCTTTGGGAAACATGGCGGCGAGCAGATCATCGCGGACCCGTTGCAGCCGGTTGATGGTGTCGTCGATCTGCGGCTGATCTTCGAGCGTAACCGTGTGCTTAAGGTCGTTGAGCTTGCGGACCATTTTGCGGACGCCAATCTCACTCTGCTTCTCGTGCTTGTGCGATTGAATGGAATAGTCCCGGGCCAGTTCGGCGAAGGCCGCCACATCGGTCAAAGCGGCCTTTGCCTGGTCACCGTCGCCCAGGGCGAAATATCGGCCAGCAGCGTTCAGTTGCATTTCCGAAAGCTGAAGACACAAGGGGGGACGGTCGGAAACCGCCGCTTTCGCAATTCTAGCTTTCAGATCTTCGAGGCTGGGTTGGTGGCTGTCGGCCGCCGCCGGTGGGCAGAGCATTAAGCCCGCAACGATTGTACCCGCCAAAAATCGGAATGTCTTGGGTAACGGCATGGGCTTTATTTCTTGGGTTCGATGGCAAGCAGCCGGTGCTGCGCCTGCCACTCCTGATCAGGATACTTCCCATTTGCCGTCTTTAAGAAGAGCCGATAGTTTGCGGCCGCCTTCTTGAAATCTTTCAGGTGATCATATGCCGAGGCGCGCAGAAAATATGTAATGGCATTCTCGGGCTGGAACTTGAGGCGCGCATCCAACGCCTTAATTACCACCGGGTATTCGTTCAATTTGCTCGCTGTGAACGCGAGATCGAAGTACGCTTCAGGAAAATTCGGGTTCAGTTGCAGTGCGGTTAAGAACTCCTGCTTGGCCTGCGCGAATTTCGTTTGGCGAAGCAGATCCTGACCTAATTCGCGATGTAACTCGGGATCGTTTGGATGTGTGGTGAGCAGTTTGCGGTGAATTCCTTCGGCGAGATCACTTTTCCCGGTGGTGGCATAGAGATCGGCCAGTTCACGCAGCGCAGTTTCATCGCCCGGCGCGAGCTTGATTCCGCCTTCCATTTCAGACAGGGCGGCGTCATTCTTGCCTTCGGCGGCGAGTACCCGCGCCAACTGAATGTGGAGAGGAGCCGAATCGGGATGCAAGGCGAGCGCTCTGCGGAGATAATCTTCCGCCTCAGAGAATTTGTGGCCACGCATGTAAATGTTCGCCAGGCCGGTGATGGCGTCATCGGACTTTGGGTCCAGGGCCAAGACCTGCTTGTATTCCTGTTCGGCATCGGCGAACTTGTTTTGGCTTTCAAGCAAGATGCCCGCGGAGACATGCGGCTCAGCCTCGTGAGGTTGAAGAGAGGCGGCGTGGCGATAATCAGCAAGGGCCTTGTCAGGGTTCGATTTGGCAACGACCTGCCCGAGCGACAGCCAGGCGCGATATTGACCCTCATCGGTGTGCGCGGTCGGTTTCAGTTGCGTCGCCGCGCGCAGGAATTGCTCAGCTTCAGGCGATCCGACCTTCGCCAGTTGCAGGCCCAGATTCAGGTTCGATTCGAATACATCGGGCTTAGCCGCCACCGACTTGCGGTAGGCGACAATTGAATCGTCCACCTTGCCGAGGGCATTCTCCACGAAGCCCAGATCAAACCAGGCAACGTAGTTGTCGGGATTGCGGTCAACGAATTTACGGAGCACAGATTCAGCTGAGGCGTAATCGTGTTTGTCAATGGATGCCTCGGCCTCAGTGAGTTCTTTAGGTTGCGTATCTTCTTCGGTTTCGACCTGAACGTGATGGCCGGAGTGATGGGAATGCGAGGAGGATTCACCCTGAGGCTGGGCATTAGGTTGCTGGGGAGACGAGCCTTCCTGAGCGACGCAGGCGTATGCGGAAAGAAGAGAAACCAAAAAATACACGAGAGACCGAGAAGGAAATCCAGGCAGATTCATTCTTCGCGAACCCTCGTGCCCTTGGTGGTTCATTGCTCTTGGGGAACCAGGATTTTCTTGGCTCCGCTGGAACGCGAGCTCGCGCTTGACCTGCCCCCGCCGTTGCCGTTCAAAACGCGAGTCAGATATTTGCCGGTATACGATCCGGGCAGTTTAGCGATGGCCTCAGGCGGTCCGACTCCAACGATCTTTCCGCCTCGCGACCCGCCCTCGGGACCAAGATCAATGACCCAGTCCGCAGTCTTGATCACTTCGAGATTGTGTTCGATGACAAGAACTGATCCCCCTGCGTCAATCAGACGGCGGAAGGCCGCTAAAAGTTTGCTGACGTCGTCGAAATGCAGCCCGGTCGTGGGTTCATCGAAAATGTAAAGCCGGCGGCGCCGACGGCGGGATTCGTCATTGGAAGATGCGCTAGGCCGACCAATTTCGCGGGCAGCGGGCTGCAGATGCGCTGCCAGCTTCATGCGCTGCGCTTCTCCACCGGAAAGCGTTGTCGCCGATTGCCCCAGCCGGAGATAACCCAGGCCGACTTCATCCAGCACGCGCAGCTTTTCGGTGATTTTTGGGACTTCGGCAAAAAATCTCAGCGCTTCCTTCACGGTCAGATTCAACACTTCGTGAATGTTCTTGCCGTGATAACGGACCTCGAGTACCTGGGGCTTGTACCGCGTGCCTTTACACTCTTCGCAGATCAGTTCCACATCGGCGAGAAACTGCATTTCGACTGTGACTGTGCCGTCACCCTGGCAGGTTTCACAGCGGCCGCCGGGAATGTTGAAGGAAAAATGGCCGGATCCGAATCCCCGTTTCTTGGCTTCGGGCAGGGAAGCGAACAGATCGCGGATGGCATCGAACGCCTTGATGTAAGTTACTGGATTTGAGCGGGGTGTGCGCCCGATCGGCGACTGATCGACAAGCACAACCTCGTCGATGTATTGATCGCCGATCAAGCTTTCCCAGGTCGCGGCACCGGCGGGGCTGGTCGGCTGCTTCTTGGCCTCTGCCAGCGCCTGATATAAAACTTGATGCAACAATGTCGATTTGCCCGAGCCGGAGACTCCGGTAATGGCGACCAGCATTCCGAGCGGAACGCAGATGTCGACACCCTTGAGATTATTTGCGCGTACTCCTTTAATTCTGATTTGCTGACTGCCGGGTTGGCGGCGGACTGCCGGCACCTGGATGCGAAGATCATCGGCGAGATAACGTCCAGTTAGAGACGCGGGATTATGCAGAATCTCATCATACGTTCCTGCGGCTACGAGCTGGCCGCCATTCTCTCCGGCACCGGGGCCGAGATCGAGAATGCGGTCGGCTGTGCGCATGATATCGGGATCATGCTCGACGACAAGAATCGTATTTCCCAGATCGCGAAGATCACGGAGAATATTGATGAGGCGATGCGTGTCGCGGGCATGCAGGCCGATCGAGGGTTCATCGAGCACATAAAGGGTTCCCACCAGCCGCGATCCCAAAGCGGTGGCAAGCTGAATGCGCTGCGCTTCGCCGCCCGACAAAGTCGATGACAATCGATCCAGCGTGAGGTATTCGAGGCCCACATCATTCAGAAACCGAAGGCGCTCGCGGATTTCCTGCAACAGCCGCTCGGCAATCTCGGCTTCTTCGGAATCGAGTCGCACGCCAGCGAAAAATGCTGCGGCGTCTTCGACAGTCATAGAGCAGACTTCACAAAGATTCTTGCCGTTGATTTTGACCTGGCGTGCCTCCAAACGGAGGCGCGAGCCGTGGCATTCGGGGCATATTGCGTATCCACGATATCGACTCAGGAACACGCGTATATGCAACTTGTATTTCTTGCGCTCGAGATACTGAAAGAATCCACGTACACCCAGAAAATCATCGTCACCGTTGACAATTAAATCCTGCTGATCTGCGTCGAGCTGCACCCAGGGAACGTCCAGCGGAATGTCGTTTTGTTTGGCGAAGCGCTTCATCTCGTTGAACAGCGAGCGATATTTTGGCTTGTTCCAGGGGTCGATTGCGCCTTCGCCCAGGGACTTCATGGGGTCGGGAATGACGAGATTGAGGTCGAAGTCGATGGTATTGCCGAATCCCTGGCATTTAGGGCAGGCACCGTAGGGGTTGTTGAATGAGAATAGGCGCGGCTCAGGCTCCTCATAGCGCAGATCGCATTGCTTGCACTCGAAGCGCCGCGCGAAACGGAGTGTGGGGCGGACACTCTTGTCCACCTCGGTGGGTTCACCGAAGACTTCGAAAATAACCTCACCCGCCTCGCGATATGCAGTTTCTACGGCATCGACAATGCGCGAGCGGGACTCGGGAGAAACTGTGAACCGATCGACCAGCACATAAACTGGTTCATCAAAACGGATGTCGAGCAGCGACTCCGGCGTGGAGAACTCGAAAACCTGACCTGATTGATACAGCCGGTTGAAGCCCGCCTTGCGGAGGTCGAACAGCCGAGTCTTGAGCTGGTCGGTGAGTCCCGTTTGTTCGGCGGATTTCTTTGACCTGCGCGGTTTCTTGTGTGTTTCCTGCGCGGTCGTTGCAGCAGACTGCACAGGAAACAGAACTTGCAGTCGAGTCTCCGGTGGTAACGCAAGAATCGCATCGGCGACTTCGTCGACCGTGTCTTTCTTTACTTCCTGACCGCACTTCACGCAATAGGTTCGGCCGATACGCGCAAATAACAGGCGCAGGTAGTCGTAAATCTCGGTTGCCGTCGCCACGGTCGAGCGGGGATTGCGTGTTGTGTTTTTCTGTCGGATGGCTACTGCAGGCGCGATGCCTTCAATCGAATCGACTTCGGGCTTCTCGATGCGCTCCAGAAACTGCCGCGCATACGCCGACAGCGATTCGACATAGCGTCGCTGGCCCTCAGCATAAATGGTGTCGAAGGCCAGGGAAGATTTGCCCGAGCCGGAGACTCCGGTGACCACGGTGAGCGTGTTGTGTGGCACCTCAAAATCGATGTTTTTGAGGTTGTGCACACGGGCTCCGCGAACCTTGATGCCTTCGGTGGAAAGGGACTCTGACATCGGATAAACGGGTCGGCGACCGCGTCTGGAGCGGCACTGGACGGATCAGAGGTGGTGGCCGAATCCTCTATTATAGAACACCTATAGCGTGCAATTTGGCGTCAGATAACCACAGAGGGCACAGGGGAGACGGGGTAAAACAGAAAACTAATCCGAGTCCTGATCGCGGCG
>JASIEN010000231.1 GCA_030045935.1 Candidatus Sulfotelmatobacter sp. | reverse complement strand
GTCCAGTTGATGCAACTGGTTAGATTCGTCTCACGCCCCGAATCGTTTACCACCCTGGATCGAAGCAGCCTCTTCTCGCGCAGATCAACCTGGATCAGATCTTCTTGTGAAAACATGTCGAGATGACCCACGGCTTGCGGCTCCATCTCCGCATAGCTTTTGGCCGCGAATTCGGGTCTACGAAACATGCTTAGCCTACCGAGAGTTCGATGTTCACCATATCAGCGGTGTTGCAATCCCCACGTCGTATCGATGTCATTTTTATGTCAAAACTTCCCTATACTTACGGGGATTTCGACCGTAGTCCATTTCACCTAGATTACTTGCTGTAGTCGCCGCGACACCGTCGTTCAATCTGTCTCTTCCAGGATCAGCTTCGAGGCGCGAGGCAAATAATTTTTGCGCCGGAACCAGTCTTCCATCGCCTCGCGCAATTGCGCCAAGGGAACCTTCGTGCCGATTTCCATGCGGCCATCGGAAATCGGGATCGTATCGTCAAACACGCCGGCGTTGGTGAAATTGCGCATGGAAAAGCTATCGAGCCACTTCAATGGGCAAGCAACCCGGTCGCCATGATCGTCGTATTCGACAACAATTTTGCGCGCGAACATAAGTCGATTTTAATCATAGGCGGTACAACAGCCGCGAAAATCGCGACGGACGCGAAGGCGTGGACAGGTGCTCCACTAGGTTTTGACAAGTAGCAGTCGGCCATCTCAGGGCAGCCTGTTTGCATCAACGGCTCAAGATACCTGTGGCAGGTGTCTAAATCAGGTGTCTAAATCGAAGACGGGCCGTTTCGTTTCGCAAGAACAGTTGTGGCGGGCGTTCTCCTTGCGCGAGCGGCCTGAGCTCGCGAAGGAGGAAGAGTCATGCGTTTTCTGACCATTGCCGTCGTGTGCCTGTCGCTTGCCTCAATATCATTCAGCCAGTCGAGTTCAACGGCAGATTCGGGCACTCGCCTGCCGGTGACGCGCGTCGTTCTTTACAAGAACGGCGTCGGTTATTTTGAACATGCCGGTCGCGTGCGCGACAGCCAAGACGTCAACATAGATTTCACTACGGCTCAACTCAACGACGTGCTGAAGTCGCTGACTGTGCTCGACCTTGGCAAGGGTCGAATTACTGGAGTGAGCTACAACTCGAACGCGCCGCTCGAACGGCGCCTCGGCTCTCTACATCTGCCGGTGGGAGAAAAACCGACCACGGCGCAATTTCTCGATGCATTGCGCGGCGCGCGTCTGGAAGTTAAGAGCGGAAACGAGAACGCTACCGGACGCCTGCTCAGCATTGAGGAGCGCGACATGGTCATCAAGGACAACCAAAAAACAACGACCGATCAGATCTCCCTGGTGAGCGACAGCGGTGAAGTGCGTGTATTCGAGTTAACCCCTTCCACCAGCGTGCGCTTCGCCGAAAAGGACTTGAATGAGGAGGTCGGAAAATATTTGGGTCTGGTGGCCTCCACGCGCGATCAGGACCTGCGGCGCATGACTATCTCGACTGCCGGTGACGGCGAGCGTGGTTTGTTGGTGAGCTACATCAGCGAAGTGCCAGTGTGGAAAAGCACTTACAGAATCGTGATTCCAGAAGATGGCAAACCGCTGTTGCAGGGCTGGGCCATCGTTGACAACACGGTGGGTGAAGACTGGAAGAACGTTGAATTGTCGCTGGTGGCGGGCGCGCCGCAGTCGTTTGTGCAGGAACTGTCGCAACCCTATTACACGCGGCGCCCGGTGATCGAGCTGCCGGAAAGCGCGATGATCACACCACAAACCCATGAAGCGACAATGGAGACGGTAGAAGTAACGAATGCGGCTCTATCTGTAACGACCCCGCAAAAAGTTCCCAGCGGGTCCGTTGGAGGTGTAATCGGCGGAGTGACGGGCGGCGTGGCGGCGCAACAGCAGGCGAAAGTAGGTTTGGGCAACGGATTTGGCGTCGGAGGCGGAGTCTATCGCGCCGGCAGTGATCACAAACAGTGGCTTGCCAACGCGGCTGAATCCCTTGAAGCTTCGACTACGACTGCAGAGTCTCGCGATCTGGGCGACTTATTCGAATACAAATTGCAAGATCGCGTCAGCATTGGCAAAAACCAGTCGGCACTGGTTCCTATATTGCAGTCGCGCGTGGATGCCGAAAAGGTTTCCGTTTGGAGTCCTTCGCAAAAAGTGGTGCTGCGGGCGCTCTGGCTCGACAACACGAGCGATCTGACGCTCGATGGCGGCAGCTTCGACGTTCTCGAAGGTGACGCCTTCGCGGGTGAGGGATTAATGGATGCGATCAAGCCCGGCGAAAAGCGTCTGCTCTCTTACGCGGCGGATTTAGGGGTGCTGGTTGACGGCAAACAGAAGAGCGACTACCAGCGCGTGACTAAGGTTTTTCTTTCGCATGGGATCATGACGCAATCGACGCAGGAGCGCGAGGAGAACACTTACACCATCCGCAATCGTGACAATTCCGCGCGGACGGTTGTAATTGAACATCCCGCGCGGATGGGCTGGAAGCTTACTGACGACGACGACAAACCGGCCGAAAGCTCGGTTTCTTTTCATCGCTTCCGCCTGACCGTGGATCCGATGAAGACCCAGACGTTGACGGTGAAAGAATATCGGCCGGTTATAAATACCTATCAGGTCACAAATATAACCGACGACCAGATTAAGTTCTTCATGGCGCAGAAAATGATCAGTCCCGAGATTGACAGGGCATTGCGCAGAGTGCTGGCGCAAAAAGACAGCATCGCTGCGCTTGACGCCGAAACAGCGTCGCGCAAAACGAAGATTTCGGGAATTTCGGAAGATCAACAACGCGTCCGCGAAAACATGAAGGCGCTGAAAGGGAGCGCCGAAGAGAAGGCCCTGATTGCGCGGTACGTTCGCGAATTGAATGAGCAGGAAGACCACGTAGAGACGCTGCACCGCGAAGTGAGCGATCTGCAACAAAAGCGCGACGCGGCGCAGAAGACTTTGAATGAAATGATCGAGAGCTTGCAGATGGAGGCGACCCTATAAACGAATGACAAGAAGGCGTAGCTCAAGCCGAAACCGATGCTTCCATTTCTGCAACTGCGGCTTCGAGGTGCTCCAGCGTTTCCTCGACTGTGAGTGAGTACATTTCGCGTCCCGAGCCTTCGCCGGATTCGAGTGCCCACTTCAGATAGTGCCCGGCAATTTCGACGGCGAGAGAATCGGTGATGATTTTGCCGGTGCGTTTCTTGTATTCGACCCAGGCGGGATGTGGCAGAGCAATCCAGACCGTCTTGCCCTCGGCGAGGAATTTCACGTCGATCGCATCAGCGTGGCGCGTGGCGATTGCAACGATCAATGCCTGATATACGCAGTGGACCGGCTTTTTGGTCCAGCGATCTGTGGCCGTGAAGTCTTCAAACATGGATAGAAAAACTATAACGAACCCGAATGGATGAGAGCAACATGTAGGGACAGCCGCCTCGGCTGTCCGGTTGAGCGAAGCTCGACGGTGTGGCAACGATCATAGGCTGTCCCGCCTATCCTCCTGCGATTGCCCCGATTACAATAAACGGCTCTTTGCCGGAAGCGACTGCCTCAGGCAGCGGTGCATCGGGCAGCTCGTGAGAAAGATCTTCTTCGCAGGCAAAATATCGCAGGAAGGCCCGACGCTTGAGCGTCTCGTGCTCGCGAATCGCACCGCGCAGCATCGGATAGCGTGCCTCAAGCCCATCGAGCACCGAGCGCTGCGTGACCGCGCCCTCGATTTCGAGCGTGACCTCGTTCCCCGTGTGGGAGAGCGTTCGTAAGTGTTGGGGCAGAATCACGCGAACCATATCAGGAGTTTTTCTTCGAAGACTTTGGCTTCAGGGTCTTGGTATATTCGTAGCTGCATTCGAGATATTTCTTCAACTCGTTCGTTCTCTTCAATAGTGTATCGGGCACGGCGACGTATTCGCTCATCACAGCTCCATAAGATGCATAGAGCTTCGTCTTGTATTTTTTCAGGAATTCCTCGCGCGTGTCTTCGGGAAGGCGAATCGCCAATCTCGATTCGTGCAAAAGCGTGAACATGTTGCCGTTGACCGCCGTGTAGGGATTCGCCGCGCCTTTGCGCTCGAGACCGGGGATGGTGGCGATCAGTTTGTCATACAGTTCGACCTCCGGGCCGGAGGCTGCCGCTTTTTGCTTGCTCATTGGTAGCGTTCAACTTGATGAGGTTGACGAACTGCAGACCCTTGGAATTCTACGTCCAACTCACGCCACCTTTCCCTGGTGCGCTTTCTCTAGGTCGGCAACGATGATTTTGTCCATCTTCATCATTGCCTGAAACACCGCGTTTGATTTAGCCGGATCAGGATCGCTCATCAACTCCATCAACGCTTGGGGAATGATCTGCCACGATAGTCCGTATTTGTCTTTCAGCCAGCCGCATCGGCTCGGCGTTCCCCCATCCAGCAGCTTGTTCCAATATTCGTCGACCTCTTCCTGCGTATCGCAGCTCACGAAAATCGAAAAAGCTTCGGTAAAGGGAAACATCGGCCCGCCGTTCAGCGCCGTAAACCGCTGCCCTTCGATTTCAAAAGTGATGGTGAGCACCTTGCTACCCATGCGGTTCACGTTGAGCACCTTGGCGCCCTTGAAAATGGAGGTATAAAAGTTAGCGGCCTCTTCGGCGTTGTTGTCGAACCAAAGGAAAGGTGTGATTTTGGGCATAGTATGACCCTTATTTCAACGTCTGCACCTCTACGCTCAGCACGGCCGGCAGATCGTGCACAATTGCATTCCAGCTATCCCCCGCGTCGGCCGAGCAATAGATCTGACCGCCCGTCGTGCCGAAATAAATTCCGCACTTGTCGAGCGTATCGACCGCCATGGCGTCGCGCAGAACGTTCACGTAGCAATCTTTCTGCGGCAAGCCTTTTGTTAAAGCCTCCCACTCATTTCCTCCGCTGCGGCTGCGAAAAACGCGCAGCTTGCCGTCGGGCGGGAAATGTTCGCCGTCGCTCTTGATCGGAACAACGTAAATCGTCTCCGGCTCGTGCGAGTGCACGTCGATGACGAATCCGAAATCTGTCGGCAAATTGCCGCTGACTTCCGTCCAGTTATCGCCCGCGTCGTCAGAACGCATCACGTCCCAGTGCTTCTGCATGAACAGCACTCCGGGCCGTTTCGGATTCATGGCGATGTGGTGAACGCAATGGCCGATTTCAGCTTCCGGGTCAGGAATGTAGTTGGAGCGCAGGCCGCGATTGATCGGCTTCCAGTTCTCGCCTCCGTCGTCGGTTCGGAAAGCCCCCGCGGCAGAAATTGCGATATACATCCGTTTAGGATTGCTGGGGTCAAGAATAATCGTGTGCAGACACATGCCGCCTGCACCCGGCTGCCAGTTGGGACCCGTGCCGTGCCCGCGCAGGCCGGGCAGTTCGTGCCAGTTTTCGCCGCCATCGGTCGAACGGAAAATGGCGGCGTCTTCGACTCCCGCATAAACCGTGTTGGGATCGGTGAGCGATGGCTCGAGATGCCAC
>JASIEN010000230.1 GCA_030045935.1 Candidatus Sulfotelmatobacter sp. | reverse complement strand
CACAGGTGCATCTGAAAGCCTTCACTATGGTCGAGATTGCGTATTTATCGAAGCGCGCGAAGCTTTCGATTCGCGAAACGCTGGAACAACTAAAAACTTCTGGCGTCGATTCTTTGCCCGGCGGCGGGGCTGAAATTTTTGCTGACCGCGTCCGCCACATCATCTGCGATCACAAAATCGACGGCGACCAGTGGCTGGAGACTGCCCGGCTCGCCCACCAGATCGGACTGAAATCCAACGCGACCATGCTGTATGGCCACGTCGAAAACGATGATGACCGTGTGGATCATCTTCTAAAACTGCGTGCCTTGCAGGATGAAACCGGGGGCTTCCAGACCTTCATTCCCCTTGCGTTCCATCCGGAGAACACACCGCTGCAACATCTGCCGAAAACGACGGGAATGTTAGATATCAGACAGATCGCGGCAAGCCGGCTGGTGCTCGACAACTTTCCGCACATCAAGTCCTATTGGCAAATGATGACGCCGAAGATCGCCCAGATTTCACTGCGCTTTGGCGCAGATGACATGGATGGAACCGTGATTGAAGAAAAGATCTACCACGACGCTGGCGCCACTACGCCGCAAGGCATGCGCCGCGAAGAGTTGCAGCGGCTGATCCGCGCTGCGGGAAGAGAACCGATCGAGCGCGATACTTTGTATAGGCCGGTAACTAGGACAGAGACTTCGGTTACGGTTGCAGTGTAGTCAGTAGATACCACCGCTCAAAGGGACGGTCTCTCTAGCCTGTCCTGAGCGAATGCAGACAGTTGCATGGGCAGTCCGTTCAGCGAAGCTCAACAATCGCGAGCGAAAAACCTCCTTACAGCTTTTCAAAAAAATCGCACGCCGAGCAGGAAATAAAGATGCCGCCAGGGACGCCGCGCTCGCGGTCCCTCACCCGCTTGACGATGCGCGTCTCCTTACCGCACTTGGGGCAATTCGTGCTCTTGCTGGTGTCCATGACCTTTTTTCGGTCGGCTGTTTTTGCAATCTTTGCGCCTACTGCCATGATCGGTTTCTCCTTGAATCGTTGTCGGTACGCAGCAGTGCCCCTGAGTTCGCAACAAGCATTTGTGACTGGGATTCTTCAGAAGCTGCGCGAAACGGCTGAATACGTTCGATCTGCGTTATCTTTTCGCCACTGTTTATTTTACAGGAAGGCGCGTTCGCTGTCTCGGCTCAACGCGGGTTTGACCCCACTCCGCCCGCCCTGCTAGGTTCGTATGTTTTGCTTTGATTAAGGAGCTTCCCATGCCAGCCATCAAATTTCGCGGCGTCGATTTCATCCAGTTCGATTCGCTGCTCACCGACGAAGAGCGCCTGGTGCGCGACACCACGCGCCAGTTCATCGAAGACAATCTCATTCCCATTATCGAAGAGTGCAACCGCGCCGGCCGTTTCCCGCGCGAACTCGTGAAGCCCATGGCTGAACTCGGCTTCTTCGGCGCGTCACTCAAAGGCTATGGTTGTGCCGGCATGGGCAACGTTGAATACGGGCTGATGACGCAGGAACTCGAGCGTGGCGATTCTGGCGTGCGCAGCTTCGTCAGCGTGCAATCGGCGCTGGTGATGTATCCCATTCATACCTTCGGCAGCGAAGAACAAAAACAAGCGTGGCTGCCTGCCATGCAGAAAGGTGAAAAGCTCGGCTGCTTCGGACTCACCGAACCCGGTTTTGGCTCGAACCCAGGAGGCATGCGCACCCGCGCTCGCAAAGTTGGCAAGGATTATGTTCTTAACGGCGAGAAAATGTGGATCACCTCCGGCTCGATCGCCGATGTGGCCGTTATCTGGGCGAAGGTTGAAAACGAGAATGACAAGATTCGCGGATTCCTTGTCGAAACCGACCGCCCCGGCTTCAAGGCCGACGACATTCATGGCAAATGGTCGCTGCGCGCTTCAGTTACCTCGGGATTATCGCTGCAAGATGTTTACATCCCCGAGTCGAACCTGCTTCCGAAAAGCGACGGCCTGAAGTCTCCGCTGATGTGCCTGAATCAGGCGCGCTACGGCATTGCCTGGGGAGCGATCGGCGCAGCCATGTCGTGCTACGACACGGCGCTGCAATATTCGCTCTTGCGCAAGCAATGGCGCGACCAGCCCATTGCCTCGCACCAGCTGGTGCAAAACAAGCTGACGTGGATGATCACTGAAATCACCAAAGCACAACTGCTCGCGTTGCAAGTCGGCAGGCTGAAAGATGCCGGCAAAGCCGAGCACCAGCATATCTCCATGGCGAAACGCAATAACGTATGGATGGCCCTTGAATGCGCCCGCACTTCGCGCGACATTTTGGGCGCCAACGGCGTCGCCGACGATTATCCCATCATGCGGCACATGATGAATCTGGAGTCAGTGAAGACCTACGAAGGAACACACGACGTGCATGCGCTGATCATTGGGCAGAGTGTGACAGGGATTGACGCCTTCTGAATGGTTTGTAATTTGTTAATCGCGTGCAAGTGCAGGTAGTCATCGGGGAGCAAACTTTGTTCGTTTTTCGTAACGAGCGGAATGCCTTCCGGACAAGCCTTCTCGCTCCATTTGCAACTTATTGTGTTAGGAGGAGATTCCTGCGCCGATCGAACGCTGCAGCATTTCCGGGCAGTTGATCGCCCTTATCCCGGAATTCGTAACAAGAATTATTTTTATTGCGCGCACGGCAGGTGTACATTTAGCCTCGCTGCCCATTGAGAGCGGAGAGCCCTTCCCCCTAAAGGTTTAGATTTTCCAAAGCCTCAGCTCTCAATATGGGGCGAACCATCGAGGACTGAGAGCCTAACCGATTCCGTACGCACGCCCTGACTTTGGGGATCAGCCCAAAGGCTGGGACCAACAATCCCGGCGCACCCAGGAGTAGTTGAAGCGGCGGGCGGTAAGCTTCCCCTCCTGTTTTCGTGCAAAGAACGACACAGATAAGCTGCTTGCTCGTCTCGTTCAAATAGCCCCATAACTCCCGAGGGCGTTCCGCGAGGGTATTCAGCTTGGAAGAGAAGAACCAACAGGTACCGCGTCGCGTGGCCGTGATCGGGGTACATGGGGTGGGATCCCACGACCCTGGAGAGACAGCCAATGCGATGGCTGACCTGCTGATATCGCTGCCGCCCTTCGATCCGAAGACAGCCGGTGTGCCATGCACGGAACTTCCGCCGCGAGAGTTTGGTCACTTTGATTCGAAGGGACTGCAAATCCCCCTACAACCAGTTTGCCTGAATGAAGAGAAGGTAGAGCCAAAGCGCAACCAGTCTGTTTGGAGAGCCTTCCGGCTGCAAGAGGGAAGTTACAAATTCGCTCTTCATCTGCACCAGAACCAGGAACTCGGAAAAGAACGCGGGCAGGTCGGCCGTCAGTGGAGCGTAAAACTGCTTCAGGATTATTACGGAGCTGGCGACGGCAACAAATACGTGACCACAAGGCTCGAAGGCAGGCGGGCAGATTCCACAGAAGTGCATATTTACGAGATGTTCTGGGCCGATCTGGCGCGGCCTACAAATAGCGCCCTGAGTTTCCTGCTTGGGTTATTCCAATTCATTCTCCACGTTCCCAGTCTGAGCCGGCTGGCAATTGACACCCGGCCGAATCCAGGTCGGCTCTGGAGGGCATTTCAAGCGCTGCATCGCTATGCGGCTCGCATCTTGCAAATGGCTTTGCCTCTACTAAAGGTGGTATTGCTCATCGCACTTGCGGCGGCGATTCCCGCCGTCACCACAGTGCAGCACTTGGACTTAATCTCCGGAGTGGTGGCTGGTGTCGTGATTGCCATCGCTGTCTTGCTTGGAATCAACTACTGGCGGAAGCCAGTGTTCAAGATTCGGACTGGATGGTTGCTGGCTTTATTCCTGCTGCCGGCGCTGGTGATGGCTTTACTGATCCTTTACTTCAAGTACGCAAGCAGCTCATTCGAGGTACAGGCACACGAGTCACTTGAGATCGTTGTCCTGTCGCTTGCGATTTGGGTCTTGGGAGCTGGTTTCATTTGGTGGGCACTGGATGCCTACCAAAACACGCGCCCGGGAATCAAGGGATGGGGCTGGACAGTATACGCGTTGGCCATTATTGCCTTCTCGATAGCTTGCGGCCTTGCGCGTAGCCACGACCAAGCGGCCAGCTACCGGATTGAGCAAGCATCCTTCTGGACCGTGCAATGGCTCTTGGTACTCCTGCGATTGTCGTGGATTTCTCTAGCCCTCCTGGCGATTTCCTCGACCGGTGTTGGCGCGATCGCCTGGCGCAATGCAGGGTCGCAAAATGAAAAGTCGCAGGCAAAGGCGGCCGTCAGAACCAGCCGGTTGGCTCTGGCAATGCCTGCATTCCTCTTTGTGTTTGTGACTTCGTTTATTTGGGCGGGCCTGTTTTCCATCGCCCACAAAATCCAAGAACCGTTCTTTGACCATGATCGAATAGTAGATGTCTGGGACGGGCACAGGGGCTTGGCTGAAGACCTCGATCTTTTCCCGGGAAAGTCTATCGCGGATGGTTTTCCCGATAACTGTGAAACCGGAAACCCGACCTGCGTGGGGCCACGCCAGGAATGCCCTTCCTGCCCGGGCACGCCAAAACCAGAATACTTACGAGGAGTGATTGCCTGGGGCATCGGCGACGGGAGTTACCTGGTAGTGCTTCTGATTCTGGCAGGCCTTATTGTGCTGGTCTGGTGGGCTTTGCCCTCGGTTCTGACTGAGAGGTTTCCTCCGCGCCGCCGATACAAATGGT
>JASIEN010000002.1 GCA_030045935.1 Candidatus Sulfotelmatobacter sp. | reverse complement strand
GTACCGCCGCTTGTACGAATTGCAGTTCGCGGATTTCGAATCGAAGCTGGAGCCGGTGCGGCCGAGTTAATTTATATTCCATATGCCACTTCGCTCCATGACGGGTTTCGCGCAGGTTAAAGGCGAACTTGCGAACAAGGAAGTGGGTGATACCAGCAGGAGCTTGGCGTCGCCTTCAGCGTCGGCGAATGGTCATCTGGGTTTCTCACTTTCGCTGAAATCGGTGAACCATCGCTTCCTCGATCTCCATTTCCGGCTGCCCTCAGGCTCAGACTCGCTCGAAATGCAACTTCGCCGCTTGCTGAAAGAAAAAATCGCACGCGGGCATGTTGAGGTCAGTTTGAGCTTGGAACGTGCCGGCGAAGCCTTGGCGCTGAATCGCCCGCTGGTAAGCGCCTACATCACGGCGTTTCGCGACGCGGCGGTCGAGTTCGGCATTCCGGCCGAACCTGATCTAAATGCGATCCTGCGAATTCCGGGGGCGCTCGATGGGGCTGGAGATCCCGATGTGGCCGCGCTCGAAGCGGCGGTCATGGCACGGGCCGGAGAGGCGCTCGATCACCTCAATCAGATGCGCGAGCAGGAAGGGCGAACGATTGAGCATGAATTGCGGCAACGCATGACCCATCTACACGAAGCCGTCACAAACGTGCAACTCCATCGCCGGAACATGTTACAAAGCTATATGGAACGATTGCAGTCGCGCTTGCAGGAATTGCTGGGCTCAAGCGGAGACCGCGAGCGCATGCTTCAGGAAGCCGCGCTGCTCGTCGATCGCAGCGACGTGCAGGAAGAGATTGTTCGCCTGGAAAATCATATCCAGCATTTTTTGGGGCTGCTCGACCAACACGGCGAAGTGGGGAAAAAGTTGGATTTTCTGTTGCAGGAGATGAATCGCGAAGCCAACACTCTTCTCTCGAAAACATCAGGCCTGGCAGGGGAAGCACTGAAGATTACGGAAGCCGGACTCATTATGAAGGCGGAGATCGAAAAGTCGCGCGAGCAGGTGCAAAACCTGGAATGAGTTCTGCCCCGCACAAACCTCTGGTCTACATTATCTCGGCCCCGTCGGGCTCCGGGAAATCGACTCTTGTAAAAGAACTGTTGAAGCTGGTTCCTGATCTGGATTTTTCCATTTCTTATACGACGCGTGCCCCGCGCGGCAGCGAGCAAAACGGCAAGCAGTATTATTTTGTTTCGCGCTCTGAATTCGACAAGATGGTTCGCGAGGACGAATTTCTTGAGCACGCCGAAGTATTCGGAAATTGTTACGGAACCGCGCGCCGCTTTCTACGCGACGCCGAGAAGAACGCCCACGATTTGCTCTTGGATATCGATGTGCAAGGCGCGGAACAGATTCGGTGCAAGCTGCCTGATGCCGTGAGTATCTTTATCCTTCCTCCCGACCGCAAGACCCTGGAAGAGCGCCTGCGCAAGCGCAGCGAAGACCGGGAAGAGGTTATTCAACGGCGATTGGTCACCGCAAGCCGCGAGATTCAAAACTACGGCCGCTATAACTACATCCTTATCAACGATCGACTTCCAGAGTCGATTGAGATGCTACGTGCAATTGTCTGCGCGAAGCGTTGCCTTCGCGATGGCCAGCCGTTGACAGGCGCGTGTGGCGAAACCATGAAGATTGCCGATCGTTGCCGGTTAGCGAATGTAAGCGACCGGTTGAAACCGATCCTGGCATCGTTTGAATCTGCGATTGAGTCGGGAGCGGGTCAGTCTTTGGTAACAGTGCTGGGGGTTGCCAACCACACGGCTTCCGCTTTTCGTGGGACAATGGTAAGGCAAGTTTTTGGCGGGCATGAAAGACCGCCAGGCGCACCAACTTTCGGCACTCAAAAAAAGTCCCATTATTGGGGGAGAGAGTCATGAAATTGATCGAAGGTTTCGACAGCAACTACCGTTATATATTGGTCGCCGCCCGCCGTGCCCGCCAGTTGCAATCGGGAGCCCCGCCGGTCGTCACAACCAATTCGCGCAAGCCGTGCCGCATCGCCCAGGATGAAATACGTGCCGGCAAGGTGAAGTGGGAGATTCCCGAAACCCGCAGCGCGGTGGAGCAAGCCACGGAGGTTCTGGACAAAGCCTTCGGCGAAGCGTAGCCGACGTGGAGCGAAATGGTATGCGTGGGCACTCTTGTCCGCCAAACGGCCGCTCGAATCGCATGAGTGTTGACCCACGTCTAATAACCGTTCGCTGAGCGGCTTGTTTCCTATGAAAATCGCTCTGGGAGTGACGGGCGGAATCGCTGCCTACAAGGCCGCGGAAATTGTTCGCCTGCTGCAAGATCGCGGCGTACGCGTGCAAGTCATCATGACCGGTGCCGCGCAAGAATTTGTGCGGCCGCTCACCTTCGCGGCGCTTTCGGGAGAAAAAGTAATTACCAGCATGTTTGCGCCCGAGGGCGGGCAGCCTGCGAATATCGATTCTGCCATTGAACACATTGCGGTCGCGCAATCGATAGATGCTCTTCTTGTCGCTCCCGCCACGGCTGACGTGCTGGCGCACTTTGCGCAGGGAATCGCCAACGATTTTCTCACCACCCTTTATCTCGCCACCACCGCTCCAGTCGTTGTCGCCCCTGCAATGAACGTGAATATGTGGAACCATGCCGCGACGCAATCGAACCTGGAGATTCTGCGCAAGCGCGGGGTGAAGATTGTCGAGCCAGGGTCGGGATACTTGGCCTGCGGTATGGTCGGCGCGGGCCGGCTCGCAGAAAATGAAACGGTGGTTGCGGCTGTTCTTGAGGCACTGGGTGCGGCGCAGGATCTGGTTGGCGAAACCGTGTTGGTCACGGCAGGGCCGACGAGGGAAAAAATCGATCCTGCCCGTTATCTTACGAATCGGTCGAGCGGACGCATGGGTTATGCGGTTGCTGAAGCCGCCCTGCGCCGCGGGGCCCGAGTGCTTCTGGTGAGCGGCCCGACATCTCTTACTCCGCCAGGCACTGCCGAACTTACACGTGTGGAATCGGCCGAGCAGATGAGGGACGCCGTTCTGAAGCTTCTGCCGGAAGCCACGATCGTTATCAAGACCGCAGCGGTTTCTGATTACCGTGCGAAGTCGGCCTCCCCGCAAAAGATCAAGCGCACAGGCCCCATCACGCTGGAACTTGAACCGACGCCCGACATTCTTAAAGAGATTGCGGCGCGCAAGCAGTTGCAGATTGTTGTGGGGTTTGCGGCCGAGACTGAAAACGTCCTTGAGCATGCACGCCAAAAGCTTGCCGCCAAGCAACTCGATGCAATTGTGGTGAATGACGTTTCCCGGGAAGGGATTGGATTCGATTCCGATCGAAATGAAGTCACGATCATCACCCACGATGAAGTCATCGAAGTTCCCGAAACTACGAAATGGGAGGTCGCACAACGCGTGCTCGACCAGCTTGTTTGCATCCGCCGGCGACGCAGAGCGACGGTGACGGCCTAATCAAGATTAATCCCGTATTTCCGTCTGTTTAGTGCTTGGTGAAAATTCTGCCTTGCTCGACCCGTGCTGCATACACAGCCCTCAAAGGGGTAGAATCCCACAAACTTACTTCAGGAGCGGGCAATGACACAGAAAGTGATTGATGTAGTTGGAACATCCAAGCACAGTTTTGCCAAAGCCGCTGAAGCCGCTGTCACCGAAGCTGCCAAGACAGTGCGTGGCATCAAGTGGGCGCATGTGGAATCGCTCGACATGCAACTGGAGGGCGCCAAGGTGTTGCTGTATCGCGCCACCACAAAAATCTACTTTGATGTGGAGCACTGAGATTGGCGAATTCAGTTGACAAGGAAGCGCGACGCGCTCTTGCCGAGCGCGTCCGCTATTACAACGAATTAGGTATTTACGATTTTTATCGAAGAGAAAGCGCGAGCGGTGTAGGGGTTGAAGAGACGCCCACCCGGGTTGAGACCGCTTCAACGGTCCCGCACTCTCAACCAGACCTTCGAGAAGCAGCCCCGCATTCGCGGGCAGGAGTGCCCGCGCCACACACACCCGCGCAAGATATGCCCGCAAGGAAGAGCGTTCCCACACCTGCGACCGCCGAAGAAAATATTTTTGAGATTGCTTCGCCGAAGCCGGAGTACGGAGTCGCCGATCCGGTTTCTGCACTGAAAGTCATTCGCGAAGATCTGGGCGACTGCACGCGCTGCAAGCTTCATCAGCTAGGGCGAAAACAGATTGTGTTCGGCGTTGGAAATCCACGCGCCGATCTGATGTTTGTGGGGGAAGGCCCCGGCGCGGATGAAGATACTCAAGGAGAACCTTTCGTGGGTCGCGCCGGACAATTGCTTAATAACATGATCAAGGCCATGGGCCTGCGCCGCGAAGATGTTTACATCGCCAACGTCGTGAAGTGCCGGCCACCGGGTAATCGCACACCCGAGCGGGACGAGTGCGATACGTGTTCGCCATTTCTCATGCGACAGATCGCAGTGATCAAACCTAAAGTGATCGTGGCTCTCGGCGCGGTGGCTGCGCGAAATCTACTCGCTATCAACGCGCCCATGTCTGAACTTCGGGGCCGGTTCTATGACTTCAGGCCGGCGGGCGTGCGCAGCGATCCTTCATGGCCTGGGGCGCGCCTCGCGGTAACTTATCATCCTGCGTTTCTGCTTCGAGACCCACGCCAAAAGGGGGAAGCTTGGAAGGATTTGCAGATGGTGATGAAAGAACTTGGACTCGAACCTCCGAAAAAGCCCACGCCGCAGTAGTCCCTTAGAACATTATCCAGAGCGATCCGTAGTTTATTCTCTAACGAATGTCCGAATTCTGCGACGTTGCTCTGCCTGTGCCGCTCGATATGGTGTTCACCTACCGTGTCCCGCCGGAAACCACCCCATTCGTTGGCGGGCGCGTACTGGTTCCATTCCGACAGCAGCGGATGACTGGCATTGTCGTCGAATTGCACGACCACAGGCCTTCGGTAACCACCAAGAATGTGCTTAGAGTGCTCGATGTCACGCCCGTTCTCGACGAACAATTACTGCGTCTGGGCCGCTGGATCGCCGATTACTACCTCGCGCCGATTGGCGAAGTGTTGCGCACCATGCTGCCCCTGGGCGCGGAATTCAAACGAGCGGTCGCTTATCGGATTACCGATGAAGGGCGAATGGCTCTGCATCTTGCGGGAATGTCAGGA
>JASIEN010000229.1 GCA_030045935.1 Candidatus Sulfotelmatobacter sp. | reverse complement strand
CGGAATTGATCCCGACACTGTTCAAAAAGAGAGCCATTCGCATTGGGGTCTTGGTGGGATGTGTGAGCGGGCGGAAAATATCGGGGCACGATTCGATCTATGGAGCAGGAAAGGTGTGGGGACAGAAGTGCGCGTTGCCGTTCGGTTTGATCCCAAAAAAGGAGAAGCGATGATCGAAGTCCCAGAAGGGAGAAGCGAGATATGGCCAACGCCAATTGCATCCGAGTTTTAAGCGTCGACGATCACCCGTTGTTCCGGGAAGGTGTCGGCACCATCATCAACTGCCAGGCCGACATGTCGCTGGTGGGGACTGGTTCAAACGGAAGGGAAGGGATTGAAGCCTTTCGCACACTGAAACCCGATGTTACTCTGATGGACCTTCGTCTCCCGGATCTCAGCGGCCTCGACGTGCTGATAGCCATTCGGTCGGAGTTTCCCGAGGCGCGCATCATTGTGCTGACGACATTTGAGGGCGATATGGGCGTGCAGCGCGCTCTGAAGGCGGGGGCTCGTGGATACTTGCTAAAGAGCATGCCAGCGCAACAAATGCTCGACATGATCCGGCAGGTCCACGCCGGCAAGAGGTGCGTTCCGCCGGAGATTGCCGCCGGAGTTGCCGAGCATCTTGGCGAAACAGCTCTGAGCCAACGCGAGGTGGAAGTCTTAGAGCACGTCGCCGGGGGTCAGCGGAATCGGGACATTGCCGCAAAGCTGTTCATCGCGGAGGAGACCGTCAAAGCGCATGTCAAGCACATCATGGACAAACTCGGCGCCAACGATCGCACGCAGACAGTGGCGATCGCCGCCCGCCGCGGCATCATTCAACTATAGGGGTCGGCGTAAACCTGCGGCGGACTTGAGTACCCTTTTGGACGTTTTGATTTTGTCGGGTATCCAAGAAACGGTGAACCGACTTAATGGACGATTAGTCTGTGCACAAGATCTGCTTTACCGCCTAGGCGTACGACCTTACCGACAGATCCTCTAGTGCGACTTTTCGGGCAAATTCGTCATCTCGAATACAACGGCAGATCGATGGTTTCCCTTGTTGTGTCAAGCCCGCCGACGGTCTCTGTTGAGCCTCTCTTGGCTCAACTGCGACACAATGTTGCACGATTCGCTTGGATTGTCGTTGCGTTCAACGTGGCCGTTGTAGTGGAAGGTGCCTTTGTACGTGCCACAGGTTCCGGGGCGGGTTGCGGGAATCATTGGCCATTGTGCAGTGGCCAAGTGGTCTTCGGGACATCGGCGATGGCAACGGCTATCGAATTTGCACATCGATCAATGACGGGAATCGATGCCGTGGTGATGCTGGGGCTCTTGGCGTTGACGTTTCGCGCGTTCCCCCGAGGGCACGCTGCCAAGTTGGGGGCCTCGCTTTCGACCGGTCTCTTGGTCACCGAAGCGCTGATCGGCGCAGCCCTGGTGAAGTTCGGCCTGGTTGTTAATGATGCGTCGGCCGCGCGCGCGGCCGTACTCTCTTTGCATCTAACGATCACACTGACGTTACTAGCCTGTCTCACTTTGACAGCGTGGTGGGCTGGCGATCATCCCAAGATTCGCCCCAAATGGATGGCATGGGTAAGTCTCCTCGCCATTGCCTTGTTGGCAGGTACCGGGGCGCTGGCCGCGCTGGCCGACACCCTCTATCCGGTGCATTCGCTCACGGCGGGCTTCGCGCAAGAGCTGAAGCCAGATGCCCACATCGTGGTCAAATTGCGCGCGCTTCACCCGATTCTTGCTGGCGCTATAGGCCTGTGGCTGATTTATTATGCCATCTGTCGCGCGTCAGCCACTGGCAGGTTAGCGCAGGGCTTGATCGCGACGGCTGTCGCGCAGCTCTTGGCCGGTGTAGTGAACTTGGTGCTACTCGTACCTATTGGAATGCAACTAGTTCATCTGTTGCTGGCCAACGTGCTGTGGGTTCTGCTGGTGACACTGTGCTGGCATTCCGATGACACCCAGATAGGCACACAAGGACGTTCGTCATTCGTTCCTCAGCGAAACCGAAACGTAGACGGCGGGAACACCACGGCCTAGAGTAGTGCAATCGCGATAGCGTTAGCTGTGCCTACCACGGATGTGGGATGCGCCGCGTCCATTCAAGGGTGAATGAAAAACGCCTCGCTATCGTGATGATTCTAGGGCATCGTTCGCGCATACTCCGGGAATAGGAGTGAAGAAGAAAATGACTCAAACCGAACGCAACATATTTCAGAACATCCTGACCTCGAAAAACACGGAACTGGTGCGGGCGCTGGGAAGGCGCGACGACATTACAATTGTACGCACGCCTGATGCGTTGGATGAAATACAGTTTGCTTCAGAGCGCGAATTGAGTACCCGGAGTCTTGAACGCGGATCAACCGTATTGCGCGATGTGCGCGCTGCATTGGACCGAATTGAGCACGGTACCTTCGGCACATGTCTCGAATGCGGAGAGACGATCAACAAGAAGCGCCTATTGGCCGTGCCGTGGGCAACTCTGTGTCTGTTATGCCAGGAACAGTCGGACCGTAAACCGAAGCAAGGCTTGGGATCGTCCGATAGATTCCTCAGAGAAGCCGCGTGAGCACAATAATACGTCATCGGATCGTTTTCACCACCAAGTTCTCATAGAAACATCGACCTGGACACTACAAGTGGGGCATGATCGTCTTTCAAAACGCTGG
>JASIEN010000228.1 GCA_030045935.1 Candidatus Sulfotelmatobacter sp. | reverse complement strand
AGTGGCTTCGCTGCGACGCTTCAAAGACGACGCCAAGGAAGTTCACAATGGTATGGAGTGCGGTATTTCGATCGCGAACTACGGCGACATCAAAATCGGTGACGTGATCGAAGCATTTGTGACGGAGAGAATTGCGGCGGAAGTGATTGCGTAAGAGCTTTCAGCCATCAGCTCTCAGCTTTCAGCAAAGAACAAATCGCTGACGGCTGATAGCTGAAAGCTGATGGCTGAAATGATCGCCTCTCTTACCCTCGAACTCCACATCGAAGCGGCGCAATCGCTCAAGGACAAACGGCAAGTCGTGCGCAGTCTCAAAGACCGCCTGCGTGCGAGCTTTAACGTGTCGGTCGCCGAGATTGAGCCGAGCAACATCTGGAACCGAGCAACCATTGGCGTCGTTGCCATCTCCGACTCGCGCGATTATCTCGACGGACTGATGAAAAACGTCGAGCGTGCGGCCACGCGTATTGCGAACAATCATGGCGCAGAGGTTGCCGATTCGTTTGTGGAGTTCCTCTAGCCCCCAGTCATCTGCCTGTTACTTCTGTACTTACCGTATTCTGCGTCAACTGCGCGACAATGACACTTCTTGGCTGATCACAACCGGGCAGTTTTCTGATATGCTCTTGCGTTTTATCTTCGGAGCCAGAATTGGAACGGCGCGGCGCAAAACATCATCGTGGTCGCTTGGGTGAGGCGCTGCGCGAGGAGATCGAAACTCTTGTCGAAGGTGAACTGGCCGATCCTCGCATCGGGCTGGTTGGCGTGACGGGTGTGATCTTGGCGGAAGACGGCCGCTCGGCGCAAGTTCTGGTCGATGTGGAGGGCGACGACCGTGAGGCGGATCGTAGTCTGGAGGGCCTGGAGGCTGCACGCGAGTATTTACGGCACGAGTTGGCGTCGCGCTTGCGTTTGCGGCGCGCGCCCGAACTGATTTTCAGGCTGGATCGTTCAGAACGCGATAAGGCCCGGGTGGAAGAGTTGTTGGCGCGCACAAGAAAGAAAAATAAACGCGCCAATTCAGGCGAGCGGAAGGCGTAGGAATGCTGCAAGACGTTCTTCAGCAAATCGAACAGCGACACCGGTTCGTGCTGACCTCGCACGCGCGGCCCGACGGCGATGCCGTGGGCTCGGCGCTGGCCTGCTGCCAGGTTCTGCGCGCACTGGGCAAGCAGGCCGACGTAGTGCTGCACGATGGCGTGCCCCGCATCTATCGGGCATTACCTTTTGCGGACCAAGTGCTGCAGGCCAGCCGCGTGGACGGGAACTACGAAGCCGCGATCATTCTCGAATGCGACAGCGTTCATCGCACTCGGCTGGAAGGCTTGGAAAGCCGCTTTCTGATCAACATTGACCACCACATGAGCGGGCGGCCTTTTGCTCACGTCAACTGGATCGATCCCCACGCGGTGGCCACAGCCGAAATGGTTTTCAGATTGGCGCGGGAAGCGGGAGCGCAGTTCTCTCCGGAAATTGCGACCTGCCTTTACACGGCGTTGATGACCGATACGGGCTCATTCATGTTTCAGGGAACGAACCAGCACACGTTTGCGCTGGCACGTGAACTCGTTCTGGCGGGTGCTGATCCCTCGCATTGCGCCCGCAACATCTATTTTGCTCATTCCGCCGCGAAGATGAGATTGCTCGGCGCAGCTCTTGGCAATCTCAACATCAAGAACCACGTAGGGTGGGCTTGGGTGACGCTGCAACAGATGCAGCGCTGCGCCGCGAAAGACGAAGATTGTGAGGGGCTGGTCAATTACGTTTTGTCGATCGGAGAAGTTGAAGTGGCTGCGTTTTTTCGAGAACTTTCTGATGGCCGCTGCCGTGTCAGCCTGCGCAGCAAAGGCAAGTTGGATGTCTCACGCATAGCCGAGCGCTTCGGTGGCGGCGGACATGAATGCGCCAGCGGCTGTGCACTGGATGGGCCGCTGGCGGTCGCGGTGCAACAAGTCCTCGATCTGCTGCACAGCGGATCTTCCATACACTAATCCGCGCAAGCACCGCACTCGCACTCCGAGGGTGCGTACAATCAATCTCATGGACATGGCACTGGTAAGACAGATAGCGGGCTTTTTGGGAGCATTACTGATTCTGATCGCATATGTTGGCCACCAGATGGGATGGATGAACCCCCGCTCGATCAACTATAACGTTTTGAATGCGGTTGGATCGGCGATTCTGTGCTATATCGCGTTTCATCCCTTCCAGATCGGCTTCATAATCCTGGAGAGCGTATGGACGCTGATCAGCATATATGCGCTGTTGCGGCCGAGGAGGGTGGCCAATTGACCGCTGGTTTTTATCGAAGAGCAAGTTCTCTCAAACGGGGTCAACCCGAAGCCTCGCGCTTTCGGGTAGGCCCCCGGCTTCAGCCGAGGGGCGAGGGGTCTCGCGCTGATCGGCAATTGAAAGCTTCGACGACCTTCTTCCTTACATTTCCTGCTGCATGACCAATCGCACAAGAACTGATGCGTTACTTATCGCGGGTTTCTGCGCCTTCCTTTTTCTCTACGGCCTGGCGCAGTTTGGCCTCATCGGCGCTGACGAACCACGCTATGCACAAGTGGCGCGGGAAATGTTCGAGCATCACGAGTGGATCACGCCGATGCTGGGCGGCGAGCCCTGGTTGGAGAAGCCGCCGCTCTATTACTGGCAAGCAATCCTCGCTTATAAGATTTTCGGCGTCAGCGACTGGGCAGCGCGTTTACCATCGGTGATCGACGCCAGCCTGATGGTTGTAGCCATCTACTTCTTCCTGCGCCGCCTTCGCCGCGGGTTCGAACTGGATGGCGCTCTGATCACCGCCGCCTGCGCCGGCATCATTGGATATGCTCGCGCCGCCTCCATGGACATGGCTCTCACCGCAGCCTTCACCGTTGGAATGTTGGCCTGGTGGGCTTGGCGTGAAAGTGAGGAAAGGATCTACCTTGCAGCTTTTTATATCTGCATGGCGTTAGGAACGCTCGCCAAAGGTCCGGTCGCGCCGTTTCTGGCTGGGCTGATCATCGTTGTTTACGCCGCCGCTGTTCGCGAATGGAAAGTTGTTGTGCGAATGCTCTGGATCCCCGGAATCGTTTTGTTCTGTCTTATCGCATTCCCCTGGTATATCGCCGTACAGTTGCGGAACCCAGCGTTCTTTCAGGATTTCATTGTTCAGCACAACTTCGAGCGTTACTCTCAGAATCTCTATCACCACCTTGAGCCAGTTTGGTATTACCTGCCGGTTACGTTGCTGGCCCTGAGTCCCTGGACTGTTTTTGTAATCGCTGCCTTTGTTGAGAGCCTCCGCGGTTGGAAGACAAAAATCGCAACTGCCGAGGTCTCAAAACAGTTCGGCATCTTTTCAGCGTGCTGGCTGATCGTGCCGGTAATATTTTTCTCGATCTCACAATCCAAACTGCCGGGTTATATTCTGCCTGCGGTTCCCGCAGGTGCGATGTTACTGGTGAATTATCTTCAGCGCCATTTGAAAGAGAACGCGGGACCCCCCGTCCGGAAATGGCTCGCCGTGCCGCATGCGCTGGTTGCTTCCGCACCAATTCTT
The DNA here is from genome assembly GCA_030045935.1 of Candidatus Sulfotelmatobacter sp. Lineage (GTDB taxonomy): Bacteria > Acidobacteriota > Terriglobia > Terriglobales > Acidobacteriaceae > Sulfotelmatobacter. Next base: position 6,788 of record JASIEN010000228.1, on the reverse strand, counting down.
CCCGCGCTGCTGATTGCCTACATTCTTGAGCAACACCGTTTGCCAGGAGGAAGACCGATGTTTGTGGCAGTCACGATTACGTTTGTCGTGTGCGTGGGGGTTGCCCTCACGCTTGTCAGCAACGCCGGATTACGAATGCTGCGGTTCGTCACCCTAATCCCGGTGGTTCTCACCGTGGCAGCAGTTTTAAAACTGGGATCGACCGACCTGGATCGCACGCTTTCGGCGCGGCCGCTGGTGCGGGAAATTGCAAACATGGAAACTCATCCGTTGCCACTGGCCGTTTACCGCCCTACGCGCGAACTCGAATACGGGATCACGTTCTATCAGAATCAGCCGCCCGCTCACTACGATTGGGGGAATATTCCGCAGCAGGAGCACGTTCTCATCATCGCCGAAAATTCGGAAGTTCTGGTCGCCAGGCTTTTGCCGAGCCGGCGGACGGTGCTTCTCGATCACTTCACTCCGCAGCACTTGGAGTTTTATTGGGTTGCCGCTGCTGGTTCGCCTGCAACACATTAACTGCTGCCGTGATCTGGAGCTGTTCGCCAGTTTGCCTCGCGCGCTTGAACCCACTAAACTCTGAATTCTGCCACCGCGAAACGAGTCCGCCCGCTCGTTCGCATTAAAATGCAGGAGCCCCGTGGAGATTCTCGACCTCAGGCACTTTTCATCCGTTGACCTGCGTCCTCTGCTCGAAGATGAGACACGAGCGTGGTCGGCTATGCTCTCATGGGACTACAACGGCTCGGCGGAGATGATTCTCCGCTATGTCGATGCAAAAATTCTTCCCGGCTACGCCGCCATCGAACGCGGTCGCATCTTTGGCTACAGTTTTTTCGTTTATGAAGGCAGCAAGGGCGTCGTTGGCGATCTTTTCGTTGCGAACGGTGGCCGGCTCCCCAACGCGCGCGAAGTCGAAGTCAAGCTGCTCACGCATGTGATTGAAACCTTGCAGCAATCGCCCGGCATTCACCGCATCGAAGCGCAGTTGCTGGCGCACGAAGCGGGCAGCGTTGCCCGCCCATTCCTCGATCAGGGATTCCAGCGCCACCCCCGTCTCTTCATGGTGCTCAACTTGCGCGGCGGCTCCTCGCCAAAGCAGCTTACGCATCCAGACATCGAAATCCGCCACTGGACCGAGGTTGACTACCAGCCTGCCGCCGCCATTATCACCGCAGCTTATCGCGGCCACGTCGATGCGCAAATCAACGACCAATATCACACGCTGGCGGGCTCGCTGCGATTCTTGAACAATATTGTGCGCTTTCCAGGTTGCGGCGTGTTCGATGCAGAATCTTCCTTCGCCGCGATGGACCGGAAAGCAAAGAACCTTATTGGCTTGATCTTGTGCTCGCGAGTTCGCGGCGACGTCGGCCACGTCACGCAGATATGCGTGCTTCCTGAATTTCGCGGGCGTGGAATTGGCCAATTGCTCATGGCAGCGACCACGCAGAATCTGATTAAGCGAGGATTCACCATGCTCTCGCTCACCGTGACTGAAGCCAACTCTGGGGCCGTTGCTTTATACCATCGCCTGGGCTTCGAATCGAAGCGAATCTTCGATGCGTTCGTGTGGGAAGGATGAAGAAGCTTCTAGCCGCTAGCTCTTGGAGCAAACAGGTTACAACTGTGCGATTTTTCGCCGGAGTGATGGGGGAAAGACCTAGCCGCAGCTTTCAACGTAGAGCTAGAATCTAGAATCCTATCTTCTGATCAGCCACATCGCCCAACCTGCCAGCAGCGCACCGCCGAGGAACATCACAAAGCAGTAAAGGCCATAGCGAACCATGTCGCGCGTAGTTTCGCGGTGCGTGATACCGAAGACAATCGACGCAAACACCGCAAACACGAAAGCTGCGCTGAAATGCGTAAGTTGGATCGTCATCCCCGCGCTCGCCTGACGGGGTTTGCTGACAGCTGAAAGCTGATAGCTGATAGCTTGTTCACTGTTTCTTCCCAATCGCAATGTGATATGCGTCGGCCACGGCGATGAAATTCAGCAGGCCTGCGACGATCATGAACTTCGTTCCGTAATCGGCAACGGCGAACGCGATTGCGCCCTGTCCCGCATTCGTGGCAAGCGTCGCAATATACATTCCACCCGCGCCAAGATCGCCGATGAAGCCCAGAATATCGAGAATGTCGCCGCCATTAGCTTTATAGATGTGGCCCTGCATCATGAGGCCGAGAACGAACAGGGCGGTAATCGAAATCAGCAGAAGAACGCCGCGAATCCATCTGCGCTGAATGATGTGGCCAAGGCCGGGAATCAGCCATCCCACCGCTGGAGCTATGACCGACATGGCGCTCGCCGCCTGCGCTGGCTCGGCCGCTTTCGTTCTTGCTGTATTGGAATTTGCCATCAGATAGTTACGATCTCGCGTTGAATCTTTCCGGTCACTTCCGCTGATTTGGCCCGGACCAGCATGTTGACTTCGCTGCGCACCCCAAACTCTGGCAGATAAATCCCCGGCTCAATCGAAAAGCAGGAGTTTGGCAGAATCTGCCGCTCGTCGTGAATTTCCAGGTCGTCCATGTTCGCTCCATTGGAATGGACGTCCGTGCCAATGGAATGTCCGGTACGGTGGATGAAATATTCACCGTACCCTTTCTGTTTGATGTAAGTGCGCGTTGCGCGGTCAACTTCCCAGCCGGCAATGCGCCGCCCGGCGCTCACCGCCTCGGTAACGGCTTTCACGCCGGCATCACGGGCATCGCGCACAATCTCGAACACCTCGCGCATCCGGTCTGAGGGTAATTTCCCCACAAAACCCGTCCATGTAATGTCGTAATAGACGGCACCAGGAGTATCTTTTTTTGCCCACACGTCGAGCAGCACCAAGTCGCCCTCGCGCATCGGAACGGGATGACTCGCGTGTGGCTCGTAGTGCGGATTGCCCGCATTGGCGTTGACCGCGACAATTGGAGGGTCGTCAGTCACAAGGTTCTCGCGACGAAATGCCTCCATGAACCATTGCTGGATTTCGTGCTCCGTGGTGCCGCCGTTGCGCACGCGCCGTCCAATCTCTTTGAAAGCGGAAGCCACAATCGAATCCACACTGTCGCGGGCGGCAAAATGAGTTTTGATCTGATCTTCTGTCCACGTGGCCTCGAACTGTGCTACGAGATCGGCGGAGCTGATAATGTTTTTCCCCAACCCGCGCAGCAACTCGATGGTTCCGCCATCAACAAGCGAGATGGTGAACACGATGTGGTTGGGCGAATACTGCATCGCGATGTCGCGATAAGGCGCCAGCATCGACTTCAAACCGTCGAACAGTTCCTGCCATCCTGAATATTGCCTTTTGCTGCCGGGCAGGGAATCAAGATGGCCGGCCTCGATTTTGTGGACGAGCTTGAGCGGTTCGCCCTGCGCCGGCACCAGATAAAACCAGCGCCGTGTCACCATCAAACTTGAAGGAACTCCGAGAACGCGATAGGCGATGGGATCGCGGTGATGGTGGTCGTAGAAAAGCCAGGCGTCGATGTTGCGCTCGCGCAACGCTGTCTGAATGGCGCTGAGATCCATGGGCAAATTTCTATTGTAATCAATGCGGCGGATTTGGGCGAATTGCGCGCCGGTTGCGGGCGGGAGTTGTTTGCACATTAGCCGGCTCGGGTTATTCGGGAAGCCCACGCTTTGTTAACACGCGCTCTGCCGCGTCGTCCAAGGATCGGTGTAAACTACGCCAAAGCAATGGCCACACTGGGCGAAGCCGTAACTGTAGAACGCTCCGCCGAACCGGTCAGCTTCGGCCGCGTCCGCATTGAGTCCATCGATGTTTTGCGCGGCGTAATCATGGTCCTGATGGCGCTCGATCACACTCGAGATTTCTTCGGAACGCCCGGCGCAAATCCCACCGATCTTTCTACCACAACGGTCCCATTGTTCTTCACTCGGTGGATCACTCACTTCTGCGCCCCGGCATTTTTTCTACTCACGGGTACTGGCGCTTGGCTCGCCCGCCGCCGCATGTCGACCCCTCAGCTTTCACGGTTCCTGTTTACGCGTGGCTTATGGCTGATTTTTTTAGAACTAGTTGTCACACGCGATCTGGGATGGCAATTTAATTTCGACTATCGCGTCGTGCCCTTGATCGTGCTCTGGGGGCTGGGCTGGTCCATGATCGCACTTTCCGCATTGGTGTACCTGCCCGCCTCTGTTGTCGCGACATTTGGCCTCGTGATGATCGCGACCCACAATCTGCTCGACTCGGTGGAATTCAAAAACCCGCTGTGGACGATTTTGCACTCGCCGGGGATTTTATTTGCCAAATCGGGGCATACGATTTTTGTAGGCTATGTATTGATTCCCTGGGTGGGGGTCAGCGCGGTCGGTTACAGTCTCGGCCAGATTTACCGCTGGCCTGGCGATCGCAGAAGAGCTTTTCTGTTGCGCTTAAGCTTGGCCGCGATCTCTCTCTTCATCGTTCTGCGCGCCATCAACGTGTATGGCGACCCACTCCCATGGAGCAGGCAGAACTCGGCCGTATTCACATTGCTTTCGTTCTTGAATACAACGAAGTATCCGCCGTCATTATTATTTCTACTGATGACTCTTGGCCCGGCGCTGTTGGTGTTGTGGGCCATCGATTTAGCCACACCCGCGATTCTTCGCCCTGCCCTTTTCTTCGGCAAGGTGCCGATGTTCTACTATCTTCTTCATATCCCCCTGATTCATCTGCTGGCCATCGTGGTTTGCATTGCGCGCTACGGCCACATCTACTGGATGTTCCAATCGCCTGGCCTGCAATTTTTTCCTATTACGCCACCTCCGGGCTGGGGATATTCGCTGCCGATTATTTATCTCATCTGGGCGATGGTTGTAATCTCGCTCTACCCCTTGTGCCGCTGGTTCGCAGGCGTCCGTCGGCGGCGCAGTGACTGGTGGTTGAGTTATTTCTGACTGCGCGCGAGAATTTTCTCTCGAACTGCAGCGGGCAGCGTTTCGCATGCCGTCCGCAGGACAAGCCTTGGCGCGCGTTCGCGAATCGTCATAAGGTATGGAACTGCGCGCTCGGGGTCGTATTTCGCAGCCTCGCGCAACAACCAGCCCAGCCCCTTCTGCACCATGTCGTCCCGGTCAGAGCAAAGTAAATCGAAGATCTTGCCGATTTCGGGGAAGAACATTTTCGATCGCGCGCCCCTGATTAACGCAACGGAGGCAGCCCTACGGCGCCAGCGATTTTTCGATTTTGCCCAGCGAAACATGCTGCTCACCCGCGCAGGTTTTGCCGCAACCATCGGCGCAATCACATAATGCACAAGGCCGTCATGATCGGCCCAACTACTGATTCGGTCGAGCCATGACTCGAACAGCTTGAACTCACGGTCGCCGAACTCAGCCTCGAGTTTCTCCAGGAGGAATACGGCGAAAACTTTTTCTTCCAGCACCGAGCCGGAAAATAGCTGATCAGCAACCGCGATTAGAAACTCGAGATTGTTCTCTTTTCGCAGTTCTCGGCGGCATTGCCTGGCAGCACGGCGTAATCCAGCCGTATACCAACCGTGCGATTTGGTTTCCTCCTTGAAGAACCACTGCATGCCGGCCGCATGCTCACTCGAGCCGCCGTCTTTTAGCATGCGGCGAATCGCCGCGGCGGCACTGGCCGCACTGGCTCTGTTTGTTGGCATAGGTTCTCGTAACCGGCTGGCGCGGGAAATCAACCCGCATTCGTTTCTTTTCTCACGAAGCGGTCGTAAATCCAAAGTAGCAGCGTGGTCGCTAGGCCGACCGCAATCACCCACCACCAGACCATCTTCGGGCGATGCATTTCCTCGCCAAAGTGGTGCATCAACCACCCGCTGAACTTGCCGGCAATGAACGAACCGATCCCGAGCGGCAAGAATGCAAAGCCCATGTATGTGCCCTGCTGCTCAGGCGGCGCCAGCCGCGAGATGTAGTCGTAGTATCGCGGCTGTTGGATGATCTCACCGATCGCCACTCCCACCAGCGTGGCCACTGCCATCCAAACCGAAGGATGCACGATCAGCAAAATCCATGCCAGACTCGAAATCAACGTGCCGAGCACGATCGCCGAGAAAGCGCCCAGTTGCTTGGTGAGAAAACCGATCACCATGGTGAAACAGATGACAACGATGGGGTCGGTGGCAAGAATGCGCGCCGTATCGGCGCTCGGATCGATGTACAGAGAAACGTAGAGCGGCAGAGCGATGAACTCCTGCCAGAATACGATCCAGTATCCGGTGAAGATGAGCAGGAAAATCATGAACCGCGGGTTCGAGAGGACGGTAAGAAAGTTCTTTCCAACTTGGCCCAGAGTGGGCGCTTTAACTTCGCCTAGGCGCCGCGGTTCCTTGAACAGCAACAGCACCACGAAGAACATCAGAAAAACGCTGAGGGCCGCAATGCGAAATACATTCTCCACTCTGCCGTGCTGCTGCGCCCACGAGGCGAGCAGTGGTCCCGCTGTGCTTCCCACGTTTACCAGGGTGTAGTAAATGGAATACCCCACCGACCGGACATTCTCGCGCGAAGCATGAGCCGTCGTTCCCACAACGCTTGGCTTCACCAGCGCGACGCCGAGTGCCGGCAGAACCAAAATAATTCCAACCAGCGTGACCAGTGGCATGGCGTTGCGCACGGGTGCAAACCAGTCCGCTGCGATCGAACCCAGCAAAAAATAGGCCGCGCTGAGAATGAGATAAGCGAGTGACAGTGCACGCCGGAAGCCGAGCCTGTCGGCGGCCGCGCCACCAATCACGGCCAGAAACCACACCCAGCCGCCAAACATTCCGGTGAGGCTGCTCGCCCGTTCGACGTC
>JASIEN010000227.1 GCA_030045935.1 Candidatus Sulfotelmatobacter sp. | reverse complement strand
GGAAGGTTACGGTCGCCTGGACTCCGAGTGATCGGAAAATGCGCTGTTTCCTCACCGATTCCTTGCGTGCGGTCTGGACGGTTCTCTCGATGACCGATAATTCGATCGAGAGATGTGTACCGGTGTGCGTCGACCTCGCGCAATTGCGCTTCCGACGCATCCAGTTCCGTCCGATGCCCGAGCTGAAGAGTGCAGAGATCCTCGGCTATCGCACGGATGCCGTGCTTTATGTAGTCTCGGTTCACCTGGAGGCTTGTACCAGTGTGCCTAATTCCGCGTAGCGCGACATGAACGTGAGGGCGCTGGGTGTTGAAGTGGGTAACAGCCACCCATTCCAACTCGGTGTGCACGTCCTTCTCCATCTGCCGCATGAGCTCGCGGGTTAGCCTTTGCAGATCAAGACGATCTCCGAACTCTGGAGAGAGGATCAGCTTGAACAGACGCTCATCGCCGGCCTTCTGCCAAGCCGCTAGAGCGGCGCAGAGGTCTGCAAGTTCGCTATCTGCCGTGAACGCCATCAGCGTGCTGCTACGACCTCTGGTGCTTTCCCGCATGAGGTACCGGCCGTGAGCGAACCATTGGCCTGGCGTCTTATTGCGTGAGTAGATCACCCGCACGGCGCTGCGCTGGTTGAACCCCTTGCGCGGTCTATTGGAAGCGCCCTTCGACGCCCCTCCGCGCTTCTTGCGCGACATGCGGGCGTAGTGCATGATGCGCTTGAAGGCGATCGACCAAGCCTTCGCTTCATCCCGGACCCGCGCTCGCGGCTTTCTGGGATAAAGGCGGAATCCTCTGTAGTCGCTGGTCACTGGATGCGACCTGTTAACTCATCGAGCGCTGCCTGTGTATCTCCAGCTATTCCCATTCCGACGCTCTTCAGGAATCGCTCATAGCGGGCCTTGGCACGGGCGACCGCTTGGGCGTGATTCTCTCCAGACGGCTCCGGAAGGCAGGTTAGGACGGTTTTAGTGAGGGCGTCCAGGAACGCAAACAACCCCTGTTGGCCTGTTCGTAATCGGCGCAGTTCGCCGGCCAGGCGGTCAATCGTGGCGGCAAGCCGCTCTTCTGTAACATCAAAAGTGGCTCTCGAACCGGCGAGCTCCTTCTCTATAGCAGCTCGAATAAAAGCACTTGCCGTGTCAAAGCCGCGTTTCTTGGACTGCTCACGAATTTGACCCACAAGGTCTTCCGACAACCGAATAGTTCGCTTTCTCACGTGGCGCTCTCCGAGATGAATTCGAGCTGTAATTGCCCCTTCATCTTGAAGGAAGTGGGAAAGGCATCTCGTGACAGGCTGATTGAAATAATTTCGGCTGTCGGACGCGGAGCATGACGACGAAGAGAATCGTCATGCCCTCGAAGTCTAATGCGGACGGGCACTAACGTCCGAAATCACCGCATACGTCCGACATTCTTTATGTTCCACTACCGGTTTTTAGGGTCTATTAAGACCAGATTTGCGTGTTGGAGGGCCGCGAATCGCCGCGAATCGCCGCACTTCTCTGCGAAATGCCGCGCCGCGTTTGAAGTGCCGCGAAGCGCCGCGAACTGCCGCGATCTGTCGCTGGACACGAGCTTGAAGTTTTTTTTCGCGGACCTGTCACCGAAGGCCTCTGCCACTTCCTTCAAGGTGAAGGGCCAATGGCGTTCAATTGCTGCGTGGACCACGATGACCTTAGTATTCGCTTCCCGCCAGCTACTCTGCGAAGCGCAAAAGGGTTAGTGAAGATTCAAAAGGACACGTATGTCCCCCCCACGATTGATCTCTGAGGCTACCCGGCGCGACGCCGTCAACTTGGCTAACAGCGGCAAAGCCGCGGCTCCCGCAGCTTCGAATGTCCTAAATCTCGCGGAAGCAGCAGCCCTAGTCAGGTGCTCGCGCGCGCACCTATCCAACGTCATCAACGGCAAGGTTCACGGGATTCCGCGCTTGCCAGCCGTTCGCATTGGCCGCCGTGTCCTTTTTCGCCGTGAATCCATCGACTTGTGGCTTCAGGAAGTTGAATCGATGACGCCAGCCTCAAATTCTACGTGACAGCTGGTCGTGCGTAACCGCAACGGTGATACCATGCAAAACGAACCAGAAGCAGCGCCGGAGACGCCGGAAAGGCAGAACGTGCGTCGAAAGCGATTTCAGCGTGGCTGTGTTCGCAAGGTGAAGCACGGCCGGAGATGGGTGTGGATTGGAAAATATCGCGAAGATGGAATAGGGAGGACAAAGGTCCTCGGCCATTGTGCGGAGCTGACAGAAGGAGGGGCTTGGGCAAACCTTCAGGAATACTTGTGTCCCCTGAACGAGCGGGCTGGGCAGCGGCATGTCTTGCCGACGAATTTCAGGGCGTACGTACTGAACGTCTACCTCCCGCAGCGGCGCAAGAAATGGAAGGACTCAACGGACCAGACAACAACAGAACGAATTCAAACACATTTGCTAAAAGCGTTCGGGGATTTCGAACTGACCGATCTCAGTCGGGACCGACTACAGAAGCTTCTCGATCAAAAGGCGCGGTCGCTATTGCGAAGCGTAGTGAGCCACCTCAGGTGGGACCTGAATGCGATCTTCAAAATGGCGGCCGACGATGCGATTATCG
>JASIEN010000226.1 GCA_030045935.1 Candidatus Sulfotelmatobacter sp. | reverse complement strand
AGCCTCAGCGCCACGTCAGACCGTCACCCTGGAGCAGGCATCCGAGCGGCTCGGCATCAGCCATGTCGGAAGCAGAGCTGCACTTCCTGAAGGCTCGGATGAGAGGCGGCGCGATCAACAAAGCGCGACGTGGTGAGTTGGAGATGCGCCCGCCGGTTGGCTTGGTCTACCGGGACGACGGCGTGCTGGTTCTTGATCCAGACGCCGAGGTACAAGCTGCCCTTCGACTGGTCTTCGAAACCTTCAACCGGACCGGATCAGCCATGCAAACCGTGAAAGTATTCCACGAGCAAGGGCTGCGGTTCCCGCGTCGCATTCGCCAGGGAGTAGATAAGGGCGATTTACATTGGGTGAAAGCGGGGCATTCGAGGATCATCCAGATCCTACACAACCCTCGCTACGCTGGGGCCTTTGTCTATGGACGCGTGCGCACCCGCCACCTGCCGGATGGCACGCACGGCACCATGAAAGTTCCTCGGTCCGAGTGGCAGTTGGTGATTCCCGGCATTCACGCCGGCTACATCACCTGGGAGGATTTCGAGACCAATCAGAAGCGCCTCGCCGAAAACGCGCTGGGCTTTGGAAAAGCCCGAAAGGCCGGACCGGCACGCGAAGGACCCTCGCTTCTGCAGGGCCGCGTAATCTGCGGAGTCTGCGGGGAACGGATGGGGGTTCGGTATAGTGTCGCCTACCGGCGGATGGTTCCCACATACATCTGCCAGGAGGCATCCGTCCGGCGGGGAGAAAAGGTCTGCCAATCCGTTCCTGGCAGTGCCGTTGATCGGGCGATTAGCGACCTGTTGCTGGAACTGATGCAGCCGATGACTTTGGAAGTTGCTCTGGCGGTACAGCGCGAAGTGGAGCTACGGGTTACTGAAACCGATACCCTGCGGCGCAAGCACGTGGACCGGGCGCAATACGAAGCCGAACTGGCGCGACGTCGCTATATGAAGGTCGACCCCGACAACCGGCTGGTGGCCGACAGTCTGGAGGCGGAGTGGAACAACAAGCTCCGTTCCCTGGCTGAAGCGCAGGAGCAGTATGAGCAACAGACCCAGAAACAAAGGCTGTCGATAGATTCGCAGACGCGTGAGCAGTTGCTCTCGCTGGCCGCGGATTTTCCGCGAGTATGGAACGATCCCACCGTCGAACCCCGCGAGCGGAAACGCATTCTCCGTCTGCTCATCGAAGATGTGACGTTAATTAACGGTGAGATGATTCAGGTGCACGTGCGCCTCCGCGGGGGCGCCACTCGCAGCCTCACTTTGGCCAAACCTTTGCCGATCGCCCAGATCCGGAAGACGAGGCCGGAGGTGGTTGCCGAGATCGACGCTCTGCTGGATCACTACTGTGACCGAGAAGTCGCGGAGATTCTGAATCGGCGAGGTCGGCGGACTTGGCAGAATGAGCCGTTCAATCTGAAGAAGATTGCGCATATCCGCCAGGCATTCAAGCTCAAGTGTCGCTACAGCCGATTGCGAGCCAGGGGGCTGCTCACCGCCAAGGAGATGAGCCTTCAGCACGGTGTGACGACCACGACAATCAATCTCTGGGCAAGAGAGGGCAGACTAAAAAAGCACCGCTATGACAATGCCCGGCGCTGTCTATACGAGCCGCTGAATAAAGGAGCTATCCTAAAGGGCCAGGGCGGCCGGAAACCCAAACAACCTATTTTCACCTTTGCGCAAGCGGGATGAGGTGCAGTATGAAACGTAAGCCTTGCGATCCGGATCGTTCACGCGGCAAGCCAGCGCGGTGGCCCCGTAGTGCGCCAGCACGTCACGATACAGCGGATTGAGCGTGGGATCGTAGATGTCGGGTTGGAGTACGCCCTCGCGTAAGTGGTCGAGGACGACCAGACGCGTCACGCCACCCAGCCGGCGGAAAGCCTTCTCATGCAATTCCGCCCAAATCCGGGAACTGGAACCGAACACGAGCAGACGCACGGCTTTACGGCTATAACCCAGCGTCAGCACAAACAGACGGGTGCGGCGATATTTTCCGCTACCGGAGTCGCGCACCAGGGGACCCGATCCGTAATCCACCTGGGCTTCTTCACTCGGAGCCGTCTCAATCACCGCGCAGGCTTCCGCTGAGAACTTTCCGCGGAGCTGCCGGATGAATCGCTTGACGGTTTGATAACCGCCGGCGAAGCCGCAGCCATCGACCAAGTCTTGCCAGATGCCCTTGGCGTTGCGGCCCTTGGACAGTTCCACCTTGATGGTTTCCCGATGCGGCTCGCAGGCACTACGCCCGGCCGATGCGTTGGTTGGGACCGCCGGCGGGGACACTGCGGTCGCGTCGGAGTCGGGGGTCACTTCGGCCCCATTGGCCGGTTTTGCCGGTTCGGGGTCGGGGGTCACTTCGTTGGCCGGTTTTGCCGGCGAACTCCGTCCCCACGCTCCTGACGGCCGCAGGCCGATGCCGGCCGCGCGCAGATAATCGTAAGCGTCCGGTGAACCGCACTTCCGGACCCGCGCCAACGTCCGGCATCATAATTGAGTGAGAAAGAAGGCGCCTTCGGGAGCGGAATCAAGCTTGGCTCGCCAGCGCCTTCCAGTTATGCGGCAACAACTCAGCGAGGCGGTTGACCGAATGCGTGGCAATCCGCGCGAGCACATCGCGGAACCAGGCGAACGGCTCCACGCCGCACCGCTTACAGGTGGCGATGAAGCTCAGCAAGACCGCGGCCGTCCGGCCGCCCCGGTCGCTGCCGAAGAACGTCCAGTTCCCACGTCCCACCGCCACTCCCCGATTCGCCCGCTCGCTGGCACCGTTGTCGATCTCCAGATCGCCATCCTTGAGGTACTGCGTCAGCGCGTCCCACTGATTCAGCGCGTAACGCACCGCTCGCGCCCCCGGACTTTTCGGCAGCAGCTCGCCACGGATC
>JASIEN010000225.1 GCA_030045935.1 Candidatus Sulfotelmatobacter sp. | reverse complement strand
GCGACGGCCGCCATCGCCGGAAGCGCGCCACAGACCGGCAGTGACACACCGGCGAAGATGAGGCACTTCCGATCAGTCGCCTCGATTCTTTTCACGAACCGGGGATCATCCCAAGAGTTGATGATTGTGCGCGTCAAGATGTCCTGACCGTCGATCGCCTCGACCAACGCCGGGATTGTGGGCCCCCAGAACTCGGTGGCGGCGTTCGTCACCACCACGGGTATTCCCAGCACCTTGGCCGCCTTGGCGAGGTGCACAACGTTATGTTCCAGATCCCGAGTCGTCATGTCACGCACACCGGTGAGTAAACCAACTTGATGATCGATTAGAACGACAGCGGCATTTTTACGAGTGATCTTGGTCACCGTTGAACTCCTCTTGATTCAGATGCGCAAGAACAAATTTGGTGTTTGTTTGCTAATGAAGTCCTGAGGGCTGCCTAAATTCTTTCTAAGGTTGATGGGAAGAACCCTAGGACCGCGAAATCCTGGCCGCGTGAATTGAACGACTTACGAACCTGACGAACGAGGGTCTTCCGAACCACAGCAACGCGACTGGTTCACGGAAACTGACGCCATCCGCCTCCGTGATCTTCTTCAGAAAGTAAATTCTTGTCCGTTGCCTGACCGTGCGTCACGCGCGCTGCGGTAACACGAATATGTCGTCAGAACTTATTACATCGAGATTAGGTGGGTTCTTGGTGCGAATTTTCAGGATCTTTCACCCAGGGGGTTTTCACAATCATTCACCCACCCCCGAGTTTTGATTTTAAGTTTCTACCAACTTTCCTCCTTCCCTGCAATCAGCCGGTTGTTTCACTCTTTTAAATGAGCCGGGGGAGCCCCGCTCCCCCCATGCAGGAACCGCAGCCGGAGCGAGGACGGCAGTCAAGGACGCGGAGCGAGGTACGAGCGGAGCGCCGCGAAGCGGGCTCGATCCTTGACGGCCGTTCCTCGCGGAGGCTACCCGCCGTTGGCGTGATTTTCGGGACGAAGGCCTATTCCGTCTCGAAGCTCGCAAAAAATCGCGTTCAGAAGCCCCTAGGCGCATTTTCTCAAGCTCCTCCATGGTTGGGGTCATGGCTTTCGGGACGTTTTCCGGCCAACCCGGGCGCAGTGTGTTTCCGGTAAGACTCCCCGTCGATGACGAATTGGTGAGCGCGGTGGCAAAAACGATCCAGAGCACTCTGAGCAAGCATCGGTTCATCGAACACCGCCATCCACTCGTCCACGGCGCGGTCCGAGGTGATGATCGTCGAACTCCGTGTGTGCCGCTCGATCAGCAAGTCGTATAAATCGGAAGTGGCTTGGCTGGAAAGCTTCTTGAGAGCGAAATCATCGATGATCAGAAGATCGGGAGTGATCCACGATCGCAGCTCACGGTCGAAGGAGTTGTCGGCTCGCGAGCGAGCCAGATTTTTCAACAGTTTGTCGGCCCGGCTAAACAGCACCCGGTAGCTGGCGCGGCAAGCGGCATGGCCGAGGGCCTGCGCCAAAAACGACTTGCCGACGCCCACGGGGCCGCAAAAAATGACGTTCTCGTGACGTTCGATGAAGTGTAGGCCGAACAGTTCGGTCAACCGCGCTTTGTCCATACGGATTTTGGCCGACCAGTCGAAACGTTCCAGCGTGCATTCTTCCTCAAAGCCGGCATTCTGCAACCGATGGGCCAAGTTCTTGTGATTGCGACGCTCGACTTCATCGAAGAGCACCAGCTCCAAGAACTGCGGGTAGTCGAGTTTTTCGTGGCGAGCATAGGCGCAGCGGTCTGGCAGGGTGGCCAGGATGCCCGAGAGTTTCAATCGCTTCAGCACGGACTTCAGTTCAGGCTGGATCGGCATCCTCGTCTCCTTCGGCAGAAAGGAAATGCTGGGCGGGGCGCAGGAACTTCAACTCGAGTGTGGACTGCTGTCCCACGACCGGCTGCGGTTCGCTCTCCGCTTCCAGCCCCCGCTCCAGAATGCGTTGTACGCGGTAAACGTCCTGTAAATCGAACTCCAGAGCTCGCCGACAAGCTGCGTCCAGACGTGCGGCTCCGTAGCGTTCGGCTAAGCGCAGCAGCTTTTGCGCCTGGCGCAAACGGCTCCAGGGGAACTCGCCCGTCAAAAGGCGATCGGTGAAGTCGCCGGCCGCGGGTCCCAGTTCACGGGCGCGCTGGCGATAGTGGTCAGGCCAACGCAGGGCATAGGGGGTCCGCTCCTCCGGGTAATCGCGGTAATCGGTAGAACGGCCTCCGGGTGGCTTGCGCTCATGGGTCTTGATCAGCTCACCGCGCGCATAGATGCGCACCAGGGATCGATCGGCGCGGACATCTACCTGGCGGCGGATCCAGCGCGTAGGAAGCGAATAGAGCGCCTTGCCAAAGCGGATATGGTGATCCGGATGTACTTTGCATTGCGCCCAGGTCGGGGTGTCGAAGCGTTCGCCCTGGAGCGGAATCAGCAAGGACTGCTCTTCCGCTTCGAAGACTTCCCAGGGCACGCGCCGCGTGGTTCCGTGGATGCGGCGACCGGCCACCTCGCGGCACCAGATCAGGGCCCGACGTGCTACATCGTCGAGATCGATAAAAGTCTCGCCTTTGAAGAAGCGCTCTCTCACATAGCGCACGTTGTTTTCGACGACCGGCTTATCCTTCGCATGAACTGGCCGCGCGGGATCGGGCAAAAAGCCTCGGTAGGTGGCGTACTCGAGAAAGGTCCGGTTGAAGCGCGGCGTGTAGGGATCGCTGTGATCGATACACGCTTTCATTCCGTCTACGACAATGCGTCGCGGACAACCGCCCAAAAACTCCAAGGCTCGTTCGAAGCAGTCAATGACCCTGGGCAGATCCTGCTGGAACACGGGGATGACGCAGTTGAGCCGACTGTAGCCGAGCGTCAGGATAAAGCCATATACCACTCGTCGTCGCCCGCTTCCCAGTTCCTGCAATGGACCGAGCCGTCCGAAATCAGCTTCGGCCATTTCGCCGGCCAGGCTCTCGGCGCGTCGCACGGTGATCGAGGAGGCCGTGCCAAAGTCACACCACTTCTGCGCAAACCGATACAACGCGCTATAGGAGACAACTAATCCCTCGCGACCTAACAGTTCGTGCACTTTGGTTAGCAGCAGGTGGTCCTTGTCCAGCCAAACTCGAATCTGATCGGTGCGGGGCTTCAGCTGCTGCTCAGCCTCGCTGGGAGACACAGGCGCACCGGGCCGACCCATCCCCTCCCGAATCGCTTGCAGCTTGCCCTGGTCCGGCCACGGCGTCTCGCGCTGGACGCCTGCTTTCTCCGCCAAACGCACGATCCTCCGCACTGTGTTGCGGTCCAAACCGGTCGCCCTCCCGATAGAACGAATCCCCTCCCCGGCTAGCCACCGGCGCATCACCTGATCGATATCCATCCTCCTCACCTCCCGGTATGCCATCCCTGTTCCTCCTAGGGACAGGGTGTTCGCACACCTTTTCGTTCAAACGAAACCCGGGGGTGGGTGAATGATCCTGAAAATGGTGGGTGAAAGTTCGTGAAAACGGGTGGGTGAAAGTTCGTGAAAACGGGTGGGTGAAAGTTCGCGAAAAACTACCGGCTCAGGTGGTCGATAGTTCCTGAAAAATCACATCGGATTCGTGTTTGGCACTGGGCTTCGTCGCCTTCGTCAGCGGAATGCTGCTATCGGCTCTCGTTTCTCTTTGGATAGTAGAGCGCCGAAGATAGCAGGGATTTTAGCTACTTTCCGTCGCAAAAAGATTAACGAAAACTTCAAAAA
>JASIEN010000224.1 GCA_030045935.1 Candidatus Sulfotelmatobacter sp. | reverse complement strand
TAGAACGGTCCCGCATAACAGCTGATGATGTTATTTCCGGTGCTACCTGGGTTGTCGGGATCGTAGACTCGGAACTCGGTGTGGTTAAAAACGTTGAAGGCCTCCGCGCGAAACTCGAGATCCCGCGACTCCTGGATCCTGAAGTGTTTCAGCACGGAGACGTCGAAGTTCAAACGACTCGGATTGTTCAGGTAATTGCGGCCAGCATCTCCGAAGGTGAGTCCCCGCGGAGCGACGAATTGGGACGGGTTGGAAAGCAGCGGACCAAAGCTTCGCTGGTTGTTCCCAGGCGACGGAAGCCCCCTCAAGATGTCAGGATATGAGGCGGCGATTCCCAGCCCACTCGAAACTCCAGCATTATCGGTTACGGAAATCCCCGTATTACCGGCGCTGTTGATCACGGTAAAGGGCGTCCCCGATTGAAAAAGAGTTACGCCAGAAAACTCCCAGCCATCGAGAAGTCGATTCTCGAATGTGGAACAACACTTCGGCGCAGTCTTACTGCTCACCGGGTCCCAGGCCCAGTCGAAGAGCCGGCGGCGAAGCTCCTTGAGCGGAAGCTTGTACACGTAGCTGATGTTGAGGAGGTGGCGCTCGTCGAAATTCGAACTCGCTCGGTTCTCGCGCAGATCGTAGGAGTTGGCAAGAATCGGATCGCTCCGATCCGAGGCGTCATCCAAGGAATGGCTGTAGGAATAAGAGACGCCAGTCGTGAGGCCTCCGCTGGTGTGGCGGAGCGTTGCTTGCAGCGCGTGGTAGCTGGAGTCCGCTCCATTCTCCAAGGAAAGAACCCTTCCCAACCCCGGGTAAGGCCGGCCGTGAAGGGCATTGACGTTGGGAAGGCTCGGATTTGTGCATGCTGCCTGCAGGTAGACGTAAGCCGGGTTCGTCGGAGTAACCTGTGTCCCATCCATGAGGAAGAAGGGAATGCCGTTGCTTCCCGGTGCACCGTTGACTCCGGGAGCGGGCACGGTGCAATCGGTGATGGTGAGAGGCTCGTTCGGGCCGAAGGGATTCTGGCTTACTGGCAGGGGCGCCAGCTGGTTCAGCTGACGCTCG
Source organism: Candidatus Sulfotelmatobacter sp. (assembly GCA_030045935.1). GTDB lineage: Bacteria > Acidobacteriota > Terriglobia > Terriglobales > Acidobacteriaceae > Sulfotelmatobacter. Next base: position 2,316 of record JASIEN010000224.1, on the reverse strand, counting down.
ACCGTCAACTTAGTCCCCTTGCTGCCGACATAAGCAAGATTGACCATGACCCCTTTCGAAAGTTCGCGTTGCACTCCGAAACTCCATTGCTGGGCATACGGCCAACTGACCTTGGTGGGTATCGAGGTGACGTCAAGAGGAAACGCAATGCCGGCAGGCGGTGCCGTGCCCCCCTCAACGCTATTGCATTCCGGGCTCGTGGCGTTACCATAGCCCACGTCTCCGATGCATGAGTAGCTGGTGGGAAACTGTTGCGTCATGCTGAGCACAAGAGGAGCGCTCGCTTCCAAGGAGCCGGTGTTAGCTTCATTGCCGGTGCCGTGCTCAAAAAAAATTCCATAACCGCCACGGATCGATGTCTTCCCGGTACCCCATGGGTCCCAGGCAAAGCCAACTCGCGGCGCGGGATTAAACAGATGCCCCTTCATGCAACCCGCCGGAGTGCTGCCGGTTCCGCACTGGACAAGGCCCATCGCACTTACAAGGGAGTTGCCCGGAGAGAACTCAGAGATGGGCAATGGTGAGCCAGTCGTTGATGTGCATCCAACAGCGCCCGCTCCGCAATCGAGAAGATCGCCGTAGATGGGGTCAACTGCAAACCTGCCTGAACTGAATCCGGACGCCACCCAGTTCCAGGCGTTTCGATTTTTCTCGTGATAAAGGCCGAACAGACTAACCCGCAACCCCAGATTGACCGTGAGCCTTTGCGTCATTTTCCAATCGTCCTGGAAGTAAGGCTCGGCCAGTTGGTACCGTTGATAGTAGCGGAGCTGCGTGGAGTCCTGGGTGAAGCTCTGAATGAATCCCTGCTGGTTTTCGCCTGAGGCAGACCCTCCTGGGGCAGATTGGACCAGGAAATCAGCAAACGCGTTACCCGTGCTGTGCGCGAGGTTATTGAATTTCAACAGTCCTTGTTTATCGCCGGAAGCTGCCCCGATCGCGTTGTTGTCCTGATTGCGCTGGTAGTACACGTACTGAGCGCCGAATTGCAACGTGTGCCTGCCAATCGACTTGCCTAAGTCATCGCGCAGGCCGTAGGTTGGGCTGCTGTGGCCCCATGGCATGTAGGAGGGATCGGCTGCAAATCCTTCACCTCCGTATGCTGCGTTGGTTCCCTGAAAGTCGACTCCAGGGTTTTTTCCTCCAAATCCATTGTTAAAGATGTAACCCATGGCACATTGCGGATATCCACTGTTAGGATCGACGCTGATCGCCGGGTTACAAATACTGGGATTCGACGGATTCGTAATAATTAAGGGCTGGTTTAGTTCCGGGTTCCGCTGGAATTGTGCTCCACCCGGTCCGTTTTCATCTGTCAACGTAATGCCTGAATTCACGTAGTTCAGCACGATATCGTTCAGAAAGCTCGGCGAAATCGTATCCGTGAATCGAACCACCAGGCTTACGCCCGGCCCGTAAAAGCGATTTTGCACGGTTGGAAACGTGTTGCGCACTACTCCCCACTGTGGGGTAAGAACGTTCGTATCCCACTCATCGTGGGTGTAACGAAACGTTGCCTTCACTTTGTTACTGATGTTCTGATCGAGGCGAAACAACTCCTCCCTCCAGTAGGTGGACGGAGAGACCGTGTTGACGTAGCAGTGATTCGGGTCCTGCGGATCAAGGTTGCTGAGATCGGCGTTGAGGTTCGGCAAGCTGAAGTTGCAACCGTAGGGCGCGTTGGGTAACGGTATGAGGTTCGAATCCAAAATTGCGAGCGCGTTCTTGTCTACGCCAACGGGGCTGTCTGGAGAACCCAAGATGTTGGTCCCGTTTACGGGGATGCCAAAGCCTTCAACCGACGGGCAGTCCGGATATTGAGAGCGGACAAAGGTTGCGGCTGGCACTGGACACACGTCGCTGAAGTCGAAGGCCTGGTATGAGATTCCGGCGCCATTGGTTTGTATGTTCTGCTGGATCGCGCCAGTGGGCGAAAGGATCAGTCCACGTTCCTTCAGTCCGGGAACAGCTTGGTCGTATTCAGTGGGCGTCTTCTCCAGCCGGAACTCCTCCGAGTAAAAGAAAAAAGTCTTGTTCTTCTGGGTGTTGTAAACGTGCGGAATGTACAGCGGACCTCCGATCGTCCCGCCGAAGTCCTGGCGACGATACAGAGGAGCTTTGGTTCCATACGTTTTGCCTCCGGTTGTTTGCCCCAGAAGCGGCGGTACGGTGTAGACGATGTCGAAGAAGTTTCTCGCGTTGAAGGCTTCGTTGCGGACAAAATCGTACAAGTTTCCATGGAAGGCGTTCGTTCCAGACTTCGTAGTTACTTGTACGGTCCCGGACGCAGTTCGTCCGTATTGTGCTCCATAATTC
>JASIEN010000020.1 GCA_030045935.1 Candidatus Sulfotelmatobacter sp. | reverse complement strand
ACGCTGCGCTCATGGTCCTCGGCGGCATCATCAACAAGAAGCTGGTCGCGGCGATTCAGGCAGCCGGCATGCCAGCCATCGGCTTCTGCGGGGGCGACGGCATGACCTTCCGCGCTCGCAAAAAGTTCGTTCGCGGGCACGATCTCGGCTTCGTTGGGGAAATCTGTTTTGCCGAGCCATGCTGGATCGAAGCCTTGTGGCAGCAAGGCGGAATCCCGGTTCTGGCTTCCCTGGCCCTCGGCGCAGACGGCGAATACTACAACGTCAACGCCGACGAGATGGCAGCTGCATGCGCGACGGCCTGTCATGCAAATACTTTGATCTTCCTCACGGACGTTCTGGGCGTGAAAGATGCTAACGGCAGTGTGATGCCCTGGCTCAGCACAAAACAGGCCGCGGAATTGGCCGCCGGCTCGATCATCAGTGGCGGCATGCTTCCCAAATTGCATGCGTGCAGCCAGGCGCTAAAGCAGGGCGTGGGGCGCGTGCGCATTCTTCCTACCAGCGAAGTCGAAATGCTGCCGCAGTTTTATATGACCAAGCTGTCATGCGGTACGGAGGTTATCCATTCATGAGTGCTTCGATTGCACAGCGATACAAATCTCAGCCTGCGCGAGCGCGGGCGCGAACCAAGGAGCCGGAGTTGAATAGTCACATTCAAAGCCGCACAGCGGTTGCCGGTCAAAGAGTTCCGCAGGTGTTCTGGTGTCCCGATCTGATCTCCACACGTGATCTCGGCCCTGCCGGCGTCGACGCAGTTCTGCATCTCGCCGGAGTCATAAAAGCGCGCCCCGAGGAGTTTCGGCGGGCGCTGGCTGGCCGGCAGATGGTGATGTTCTTTGAAAAACCATCCTTGCGAACGCGGCTCACGTTTGAGGCAGGCATGATGAGTCTCGGCGGTTCGTCGATTTTCGTCGACCAGCGGCATGAACGGCTCGACGCGCGCGAAAAGTTGAGCGATGTCGCCCACAATCTCGAGCGCTGGGTAGATGTAATCGTTCTGCGCACATTTTCGCAGCAAACCATTGCCGGAATGGCCGAACATGCGCGCGTGCCTGTGATCAACGCCCTCAGTGATCTCGAGCACCCTTGCCAGGCGCTGGCCGACTATCTCAAGCTGCAGGAACGCTTTGGGGATGTACAAGACCGCTGTCTCGCCTATGTTGGCGACGGCAACAATGTGGCGCACTCGTTGCTGCTGACTTGTGCTTGCCTGGGCTCGGCGATTCGGATTGCGACCCCGCCCGGTTACGAACCCAGTCCCGAAATTGTTGCCGCCGCCCAGGAAATCGGAGCGGTAATCGAATTACTCAATGACCCGCACGAAGCAGTCTGTGGCGCAGATGCGGTTTACACCGACGCCTGGACAAGCATGGGGCAGGAGAGCGAAACTGACGAACGCGCGGAGATTTTCCCGCCCTACCAGGTGAATTCGGCGCTCATGGCGAAAGCCGCTCCGCATGCGGTGTTCATGCATTGTTTGCCGGCTCATCGAGGGCAGGAGGTCACCGACGAAGTCATCGATTCTGCGCAGTCTGTAGTTTTCGAGCAGGCTGAAAATCGCCTGCACGTGCAGAAGGCGATTCTTCACTTACTGCTGGGTGGGGACGATCGTCTGCCCGCGAGGAGCGCTCATGTCTGAAAAAATTGTGCTCGCCTATTCGGGAGGGCTTGACACCTCCATTATCATTCCCTGGCTCAAAGAGAATTATTCGTACGAAGTCATCGCGATGGTGGGCGACGTCGGTCAGGGCGACGATATCGAAGCGGTTGTCGACAAAGCCTACAAGACCGGCGCGAGCAACGTCGTGGTTGAGGATCTGCGCGAAGAATTTCTGACCGACTACGTGTTTCCCGCGTTGCGCGCGGGCGCGGTATACGAACACAAGTATTTGCTCGGCACTTCGCTGGCTCGGCCTGCACTGGCCAAGCATCAGGTCCAGGTTGCGTCGCGTGAAGGAGCCACGGCGTTGGCGCATGGCTGCACCGGTAAAGGGAACGATCAGGTGAGATTTGAATTGGCTTATCAGGCACTCGCGCCGGAACTGAAAGTGATCGCACCGTGGCGCGAGTGGACACTGAAGTCCCGCGAAGACTGCCTCGACTATGCCGAGCAACATGGAATTCCGGTCGCCGCCAGCCGCGAAAAAATTCACAGCCGCGACCGCAATCTCTGGCACTTGAGCCATGAAGGCGGAGAACTCGAAGACGCCGCCAACCCACCCCTCCACTCCACCTGGCAGATGACCCGTTCGCCGCAAGATGCTCCCGACAAGAATGAGCAGGTAACGATCGGCTTTGAAAAAGGAACCCCGGTTTCTGTCAACGGCATGAAGCTCGACCCCGTTTCGCTGGTTGAATTGCTCAACGAGATTGGCGCACGCAACGCAATTGGGAGAGTGGATCTCGTAGAGAACCGGTTCGTGGGAATCAAATCGCGTGGCTGCTATGAAACTCCCGGTGGAACGCTGTTGATAGCGGCACACCGCGAGCTCGAAGCACTGTGCCTTGAGCGTGAACTCGCGCACTTCAAGCAGCACGCCGGCCTGAAATATGCCGAACTGGTTTATTTCGGACAGTGGTTTACGCCGTTGCGGGAAGCCCTCGATGCCTTTGTAGCCAACACGCAGGCAGTGATCACAGGCAGCGTGACTCTGTCGTTGTACAAAGGCAATGTTACGATCGCGAGCCGGCACTCGGAGCATTCGCTTTACCGCACTGATCTCTCATCCTTCACCATGGGT
>JASIEN010000223.1 GCA_030045935.1 Candidatus Sulfotelmatobacter sp. | reverse complement strand
GCTCCGGCAACCACGCCGACGGTCGCTGCCGCGGAAACGTTGACTGAAACGATGATGGGGAGATTGGTCCCGGATGCGGGATTGAGCAGCCACCAGAGTTCTACGCGGCGCGTGTTTGAGGTGTCGTTTTGCGCACCGACGAACGTCAGCCCTGTACCGTTATACGTAATGCCGGAGACGGTAGTTGCAGGCGCGTTGGTGATGTTCATCGAGACCCCGACCAGCAGAGCGCGATTGGCTGTGGCTGACGTCGTGTGATCGAAGGTTAGAGTTTGGGCGCCTGCGCCGACGAGGTCTGCCGATCCACTCGTGCTCGGATCGGCATCGACCGCAACTTGCCCCTGTGCGAATGGAACTGCGAGCAGGAAAAACAGCGGGGCCAGGAGACACAAAATCTTTTGCACCGCCGTGCGCGTCGACTGCCGGCCACGCCTCCGTCGGGAGCCCACGCGCCTGGCAGCCTTGATGGCAATTGATTGCGTGCGAGCCGCAATTTGCAGGAGTCGTCCCCCGATTCCGCGAAGCCGGGCGCGGACGAGTCTGTTTCCCAGGAACACATCCTTGGCGACCACCACGCCGAAAATTTGCTCGCGGGCAACGGGTGGATCATCCTGCTGGCCGCAGTCGCCGCGCGTGATGAATAAATCGCGGACCGGATCCATCCGGATCAGGCGGTGCAAGCGGAATCCGTGGGCGCTTTTGACGAGCACGATATCGCCGCAACGAAGACCGGTTTGGGGTGTGGGTGTCAAATAGACTGTTTCGCCGTCGCGAATGGCAGGAGACATACTGGCGCCGCGCGCTTGAAAGCGAACATGCAGGCCGGACTGGAGGCAATCGAGCGCGAAAGATTCGAACTGCCCAGAGCGTGGACGTTCTTCTCTTTTTCTTTTGTGGCTCGTTCTCTTGTGGCTCGCAGTCGATCTTTCAGTCACGGAAATTCAGATCCTCGCCCATCGCGCACTTTAGCGGCGAAAGGGGTTCCGCACCATCCCAAACCGCTCAGAATTCTGAATTGCTTCGTGCAGGCGCCGATGGACCCGGAATCAAACAAAATGGCGCCCCGCGAACAGGGGGAGACTCGACGACTCTCTCATTCCGAATGGTAAGGTTCGGCACTGGGAAATCGGATGAAAACGGCACAAAAAGCGAAACCGAAGTAACCTCTTTGCGGATGGCACTTCCGCAAAACCAGCCGTTCAAGAAACACGCATTGAGAATCGCATCCTTGTGATCGCAGGCGTAGGGGTCAGTCACGGAAGCCCACGATCCTCTCCACCGCGCACCGGTCAGGCTCAAACTGGTAGCGATAACAAGGAATCGAACCGGCGACCTGCTCGAGGAAGCTCAAAGCATGGTCAAGATACTCATGACCATGAAAAGGGACAAAGCTGCGGGCGAAAAGCTCGGCGACGGCCTGGCTTTTGGTGAGACGCCTGATCACATTGCCGCGACCGTGTTCGAGGACGAAGATACGCTGCAACGGGGCGCGATCGGGCAAGGCGAAACAGGCGTCTCCATGCCAAGGTGTGCCGTACATGAAGATTTGCGTGGGATCATCGCCGGGCCGAAGTTCGCGAGCCGGACTTTCGCGGACGATGATGCGGTCGTCGCTGAGGATTTTGACTTCCTGGAGCGAAGTCCAGAGGCGAGCGGTCGTGCTCTTCCCTGCTCCGGAGTGGCCGATGAACAAATTGCCTGCGCCATCTGGAGCGACGACGCCGACACCGTGCAGCTCGATGGCTTGTTCCTGGGTGAGGCGGTGCATGACGAGCAGTTCGTCGAGGGGGTAGCCGAGGGGATCAGCATAGGGAATTTGGTCGAAGTATTGCGCGCTCATCAGCAGGCTTGCGTGACTGTAGTCCTTATCTATGAACAGTCGTTTGTAAGGTTGATTGGCGGAAATGGGGTCGCCAAAATCGAATTGCAACTGTCCGCTGTTTATTTCACAGACTTTCCAGGTTGTGCCGGAATCGAAGAGGATGTTACGGCCGGTATCACGTAGAAATGGCAGCCACTCTACACAGATGCCGATATCGAATGGGCCTGCAGCGCAGAGGAAGGGATCGAGTCCTGGCTCGAAGGCGACGTCGCTGCTGCGGCCGCCGGTGACGCGCAAGCAGACGCCGCCGATCTGCAGGTACGCGCAGTGTGGGAGCGGCCCATCAATCTCCTGGGTGCAGATCGCAGATTCGAGGGCGTTGATGTGCATGTCGTGGCTATGAGCCGAAGGTCTGAACGCAGGGAAGAATGAAATTGCTGCAACTGCTGCCTTGCGAACCGCCCGAGTTCAGAGTCTTGCAATGTCCCAAAACAGCCTCTTCGGGGCGCAGACTGATGGCCCTCAACTGCGGCGGCTCGTATGGCTTTCTGCTCTCGGTTGACTCTGGTTCGTGACTCATGTGGGCTCCGATTGGTAGCGTCGAACTCAGTGGCCGCAACTGGCGCAGCCGCCGACGGCGCTGGCATTGTTGATAATTTGAAACAGCTGCTGAGGCCCAGTCCAACTTTCAACATCAATCTCTTTGCTGCGAATGCGGCGGGCGGAGTCTTGAACGGCTTCATATTCAAGTCCGCCTGCGCAGAATTCACACTTGCCGTGCTCTGGCGTGCTGACGCCAGCTACTGCAGCCCGCAGGTGTGCAACATGACAGAGGAAGTCGACAGGGCTTTCGCGGTCGCCATTTTCCAGTTCGCCATTGGCAGGGCACATTCCGCATAGCGATTGAATGCGGCACTGACGGCACTTCGTAATGCGTGTGCGCTGACGCGTTCGAACCTGAAGCAGAGAATGCTCCCAGGCGTGCCTGACGCCTGCGCCGCGGATATCGAAAGTTTCCTGCTGCGAGATGGTGCAGACGCTGATCTCTCCGTACGCATTCACCGCGAAAGAGTTCATGCCGGCGCCGCAGGAGTAAACGGTATCGACCTGAGAGAAATTGGGGGCACTGTGCACGCCGTTCTCGGCCAGCATGCGATATTCGGCTGCGGCCTTCGGGGATTGGAAGTCGAGAGCAACCACTTCTTCAGGCATGAGCCGCACCGCAAGCGGACTCTGGGAGCAATCGATCCGCGGATTGATTTGAGCGTCGAACTTGAACTCCACGCCCAGTTCTTCTTCGGCGAATTGGCGCATGGCCACGACTTCGTGCTTGTTGATGCTGGTGGCGACAGTTTTCAGCTTGAGCGGGAGTTTGCGCTCGCGCAATAGCTTGATGCCGCGCAGGCAGCGCTGGTAGGAACCGGGAATTTGAGTCAATGCTTCGTAGGTTTCTTTAGTTCGTCCGTAGAGAGTAATTTCGATGGCAAACGGCGGCCACGCGAGCAGATAGTCGGCGATTCTCTCATTGATCAGCGTGCCGTTGGTGAAGAGCGTGATCAGAAAGCCTTTTTTCTTGGCGTAGGTGTAGATTTCGAGAAAATCTCTGCGTGCGAAAATCTCGCCGCCGGTGTAGAGCAGCCAGAAGCAGCCCAGTTCGGCCAGTTCATCGAGCAGGCGGAAGTGCTCTTCTGTTGTCATTTCGCGGGCGCGAGCATTCTGATCGCCCATGGGCAGATTGTTGTAGCAATGCTGGCACTCGAGCGGGCAACGGCGCGTGACTTCGACGGAAACCTGCAGGGGTACACGCTGACCGCTATGGCGCTGGTGCAAGTCCGCGCTGAAGTCTCCGTAGGTTAGGTGATCCATTTTCTCTTTATCGTTTGATTTCCCGCGCTGGCGTTGTCAGTTCCCAGTACTCAGTACTCGGTACTCAGTTCAACTTCAAACCGATCCGGCGTTCTCAATCTCGAGTCTTTGAATCTGTTCCAAGGCGTCTATTTGCGTCATCGGACAAACTTCAATCAATCCTGCCGAAGACATTTCGTTCAGAAAATGCGTGACATCCTGCCGCGCCTGTTGGGCGTCGACCTCGAACTCGCTTTGCACCGCGGAAATCAGATCGGGAAGAGTTGCTGGCGAATCCAGCCGTTGCCAGATGAAGGAGCCCGTCACATTGAAGCTGTAGATGGAGGCCAAATCTCCGACTTTACCTCGCACTGGCACGACCAGCGTTTCACCAGCGATTTCGCGTGAGACAACGCTGCGCGAGCGAAGTAACGACGGTGCCTCTGGGCCGGTCAGCATGCTGTCAACTCCTGGTTCGGATTTCGTAAAACTTGAACCAATCGAAAACCGATCCCATGTGTTTCAACCTGAGATTACGGCAGACTTTGGGGCGCAACAACGACGTATGTGGCGGAGGTACTTGGTTGGTTATCACTCTGGCTGGTTCCAAAATATCGGGCGCAGAGGGGCTCAGCGGTGACGACAGAACATCATCGAGGAACTGATCACTCAATGAGCAGCATGGAAACCGGCAAACTTCAAGCTGGACAGAACGAAAGTAAACGATATAAAAAGAAAACCGAAATAAAACTACCGCCGCGCCCGGTTCGAGGGCAAAGAAAGTGAATTCCACGTGCTGAACGAAGAACGCCGCCGCGCCATTCTTGATCTGCTGCACCGTCAGGGTCGGGTGCTGGTCGTGGAGCTGGCGCGGCGGTTCCAAACTTCACAGGTCACGATCCGCAAAGATCTCGAGGCCCTGCATGGGCAGGGGCAGGTGCATCGCACCCATGGCGGCGCGCTTCCGGCACGAGAGAGCGTGCTGGAAGATCCCACTCTGCGCGAGAAAGAAAAACTGCATCGTCAGGAAAAGCTGCGCATTGCGGAGGCCGCAGCCGGCAAGGTTGTGGAAGGCCAGGTGGTGATTCTCGACTCGGGAACCACGACGACCGCAATTGCGCGGGCTTTGCGTGAATTTCGCAATCTGACTGTCATTACCAATGCGGTGAACATTGCCGCGGAGTTGAGCGGTACTGCGGTGGAGGTGATTCTGACGGGTGGGACGCTGCGCAAGAATTCGTTTTCGCTGGTCGGGCCCATTGCGGAAGAAACGCTGCGACGTTTAAGCGCTGATCTGCTGTTTCTGGGAGTCGATGGCTTCGATGTGCATTATGGACTGAGCACGCCCAATTTGCTGGAAGCAAAAGTGAACCGGGTCATGCTTGAGATCGCGAAACGAGCCATCGCAGTCTGTGACTCGAGCAAGTTCGGACGGCGCAGCCTGTCCCTGATTGCTCCACCTTCGGCGCTGCACGAAGTGATTACCGATCGCGGAATTGCCAAGTCGGATCTGCGAGTGCTGCGGCAGGCTGGAAACGAGATCACCATCGTCTAGAAAGGGTGCCTGCGTTTCTTCAGCGCGACATCACAAACATCGTAATGCCACGTTTTGATGTGACCATTGCCGGTGAACTGAACGTTGACTTGGTTCTCTCCGGGCTTCCCGACGAACTCCCGCCGGAGCGCGAGTTCCTGGCCGATGGCATGATGCTGACGGTGGGCGGATCGTCGGGGATTCTGGCCCACAATCTGGCGGCGCTGGGCAGCCGGGTTGGATTTCAATCGCGCATTGGCGACGACGATCTGGGCAAAAGCCTTCTGCAGAGACTACAGCAGATCGGCGTGGATACTTCGCGTGTGCGCTGTGCGCCGGGCGCTGCGAAGACGGGGATTACAGTGGTTTTGGTGCGTGCGGCTTGGCGCAACATGGTGACCTATCCGGGAACGATTGCAGAGTTGAGCTGGGATGATCTCGATTTCGACTACCTGGCGGACTCTCGTCACTTTCATATTTCGTCTTTCTATCTGCAACAAGCGCTTCGGCCGCGCGTGCCCGAAATATTCCGCAAGATGAAAGAAGCCGGACTTACTACTTCGCTCGACACCAACGACGATCCGGACGACAAATGGGGCGGTGGTTTGGATGAAGCCTTGCAATATGTCGATGTGTTTCTGCCCAATGAACGAGAGGCACAAAAAGCGACTGGCGCCAGCGATTTGGAGATGGCGGTGACGAAGCTGGCGAAGCTGGTGCCGCTGGTGGTGGTCAAGCTGGGACCGAAGGGGGCTCTGGCGCAACGTGGAGCCGAGCGCTACGAGTCGTCTGCAATCAGGGTCGACACCGTCGATGCCGTAGGAGCTGGCGACAGCTTTGTCGGCGGATTTCTTAACCGCTATGTGCAAGGTGCGGACTTGCAAGAGTGTCTGAGAGCGGGAAACCTGGCGGGCGCACTTTCGACTACGCGGGCGGGCGGCGTAGAAGCGTTTCGGGACAGAGCGCATCGGGAACGATTCTTGCATCAGCAGAAATAACGGCAGTACCCGCCTTCCCTGCCCTCCCCAGGTACTTCTTGCGAAGTGATATGTTCTTCTAGCCATGCTTATGGGACTCGGCTACTTCGAAAAACGGAACCCGCGAAGTTCGTTTGTACGGCATTTTTTTCCAGTGCTACTGCTCTGTTCGGTCGTGCCGCGGTTGTTGCGGGCAGCGGAGCCTTCCGCTCGAGCACTCGATTCGGGGTAGCAGTTTCGAGCTGTTTCCAATACTGATCGAGTTGAAGTCAAAGACTGGCATCCTGCCCAGGTTCCGGCGTAGTGCAGACGGATTTGTTGCGAAACCAGCTCATTCCCGATCCTTTCGATCAGGATAATGAATTTCATTTGCAATGGATCGGGCTGGCACCCAAGGTAATCTCGCTTGTGATTTCCGTCACAGACCGCTGTTTGAAAATGCTGTATTTGTATTTATCATGGATTTTTTCGAACGATCGTTCGATAGATCCACTGACCTGCGGTTTCCCCCGGTGCGCCAGTGGAAAGAGCAGCACCCCGGCGGCAAAGCAATTGCCTATTTTCCCGTCTATGCTCCGGTCGAGTTGATCCACGCTGGGGGTATGTTGCCGGTCGGACTCAGCGGAGCGGGTGACCGGCTCGACATTCAACACGCCGACGCCCGATTCGGCTCGTTCATTTGTTCGATCGTCAAGACCACACTGGAAATGGGTCTCACCGGGCACCTCGAACCCTTTGACGGCTTCCTGTTTTCCACGATTTGCGACTCGGCGAGAAATCTGTGCTTCGTCATGAAGCGCAATTTCCCGGCAATGTACGTCGACTTCCTCCACTTACCGCATAATCCGAGCTCCCCTGCGGCTGCACAATTCCTCGCGGAAGAATATCGGCGTGTCCTCGGTGAACTGGAACGCCTTGGCAACCGCAAGGTCAGCGAGGATGCGCTAGCCCGCTCCATCACTCTCTACAATCGCAACCGGGCATTGATCAGGGAGCTCTATGAGTTGCGGAGGCGGAATCCGGAGCAAGTTCCCACCTCGGAGCTTTATCAACTCATTCGGTGCGGAAACTTCCTGCCGGTCGAAGAACACACCACAGAACTGGAACAGGCGCTTTCTGAATTCCGCTCACGCAGCGCCAAAAAGCGTGATTCGATTCGCATCGTGGTGGAGGGGTCGTTCTGCGAGCAGCCGCCGCTGCCGCTCATCCGGCTCATTGAAGACGCTGGATGCTACATCGTCGACGATGATTTCGTGATCGGGCAGAGCTGGTTCGACAGCGACGTTCCCACCGATGGCGATCCGCTACTGGCGCTCGCGCGCAGCTATCTGGATCGTTCTGTGTACTCGTCGGTGCGGCACGACTTCCGCAAGCCGCGCTGGGAGGGGCTGGTCGAAAAGGTTCGGCGCAGCAAGGCGGATGCGGTGCTGTTCCTGATTGCCAAGTTCTGCGAACCGGCTTACTTCGACTACGTGCCGTACAAGCAGGAACTGGAGCGCGCCGGAATCCCTCATCTGCCACTGGAGTTCGAGGAAAAATCGTTTACTTTCGACCGCCTGCGTACGGAAATCGAGACCTTTGTGGAATCGCTGATTTTTGAC